>CAYVBB010000001.1:0-1150 GCA_964448515.1 uncultured bacterium
TTCTTTTGAATCATTGTTCATTGAAAAATGATTATCAGAAACGATATAATATGGTCCATTCATAATATAGAATAATTGAATTAAATTATATACAAGTTCAAATGTAAATTAAAAAGAAAATGAAAAAATATAAATATATATTATTAATAAATATTTTAATTACAATTCTTATTCCTCAATATGGTAAGAATATTGTTCAATATGAAAATTTTGATTGGCACTTTATTCAAACCAATAATTTTGATATTTATTACTATGGAGAAGGAGAAAATCAATTAGATATTATTGCAAAATATTGTCAAGATGCAAATGATAAAATTTCTATATACATGGGTTGGGAACTAAAAGAACGTAGTTCCATTATAGTATATAATTCTCATAATGATTTTCAACAAACCAATGTAGTTGATAGTTATTTACAAGAAGGTATTGGTGGTGTAACAGAACTTTTAAAAAATAGAGTTGTTATCCCTTATGATGGATCACTCAAAGAATTTAAACATGTTATTTATCATGAATTAGTTCATGTGTTTATTAATGATTATATTTATGGAGGTTCCTTAAAAAATTTAATAAATACAAATAGTGTATTTATACCTTTGTGGATGAATGAAGGTCTTGCTGAATATTTATCAAGTAAATGGGATGCTAATTCTGATATGTGGATAAGGGATTTAGCAATTAATTACGATCAACTACCAACAATAAATGATCTAAATGGATACTTATCATACAGAGGAGGACAATCTGTATGGCGATTTATTACAAACAAATGGGGAGAAGAATCAATTGCAGAAATTTTCTTTCATATAGATAATAAAAAAAATATCAATCAAGGCCTTGAAAATGCAATAGGTATTAACTTAAAAGAATTAAATAATCAATGGCAAAAATATTTAAAAAAAGAATATTGGCCTGATGTTAAATATAGAGATGATATCAGGGATATTTCTAGACAACTTACTAATCATATTGATTTATATAATAGTTACAATATAGCACCTTCTCCATCACCAAATGGTTTTGAGGTTGCTATGTACTCAAATAAAAATGGTGAAATGGGTATATATATAATTTCTATGATTGATGGCAAATTCATTAAAAGAATTATTAATGGAAATAAAACATCAGAATTTGAAGAATTACATAT
>CAYVBB010000001.1:1160-32888 GCA_964448515.1 uncultured bacterium
AATCAAATAGCAATCTTTTCAGATAAAAAAGGAATTATGAATTTATTTCTCATAAATTTTATAGATGGAAAATTTATAAAACGAATTATTGAGGGTGAAAGAAGTGTCAAATTTGAAGAATTACATATATTAAAACCTGGGATTTCCTGGTCTACTGATGGAAATAAAATTGTTTTTGCTGCTAAATCAGGGAAATCAGATGCCTTATTTATATTCGATTTAAATAATTCAAAAAACAATTTAAAGAAAGTATTTAATCTGGAAGGAATCTTTCGCCCTATCTGGAATCCTAGATACAATAAGATTGCTTTTGTTGGTAATAATGGCATGTCTAGTGATATTTATATTTATGATATAGAAAATGATAGTCTAAATAACATAACCAATGATTGGTTTAGTGATGTCCAAGTATCCTGGCACCCTGATGGTGATAAACTGTTAATTATTTCAGATAGAGGGAATCATTTAAAAACTGGCTATATGAGTAATTCTTTAAGTTTTTTAGACCATAATGTGGAAAATTTAGATATATATGAACTAAATATTTCTAATGAAAATATAATTAGATTAACAAATACAGATGAAAATGAAACATACGCATGTTATTCTCCAGATAATAGTAAAATAGCATTTATTTCAGATAAATCAGGAGTAAATAATATCTATATATCAGAGGATGGAGGAAAATCTGCTAAACCTGTAACAAATATTATGACAGGAGTAACGCAATTAAACTGGATTTCTAATAACCAATTAATTTTTACAGGTTTTTATAAAGGGGGATATGATATTTTTATTTTATCAAATATTGAAAGATTATTAAATGATAATTTAAATATTAATCTTTCTAATTGGAAAAATGATAAAGATATTTCATTACTAAAAAAATCAAATACATTTAATAATAAAAATAATAACTATCAGAATTTTATTTTTGATGGAAGAACAAAAAAAGGGAATACTGTAAATAAACTTGATGAAACTCTTCTTAGAGATAATGATAACAATTATATAAAAAATAAATATAATACTCGATTTACTTTAGATTATGCACAAGCATATTACAGCTATGATTCTTATTATGGCTCTCAGGCGATGGCAATGTTTTTATTCAGTGACATATTAGGTGATCATAGGATAGGTCTTAGCACAGAAATGCAAATTGATTTTAAAGAATCTGATTATTATTTATCATATAGATATTTAAAAAATAAAATCAATCATGATGTAACACTTTATCATCAAGCATATAAAACAGATATTTATGCATCTATTGATTATTCATCATACCAGTATACTTTAAACAGAAATATTGGATTGAATTATTTATTTTTTCTTCCTTTTTCAAGATTTGATAGATTAGAAGGGGGATTAAGCTATAACCATCTTATTAAAGAAGAATCTGAAATAAATACTTTTTCAGGTAATGAATCTACACTAGAATATGATTCATATAATATTTTTAAACCACACTTAAAATATGTTTGGGATAATACTAGGTGGTTTTATTTATACCCAGTAAGTGGAACAAGATCTTATGTAAAATATGAATTAGTACCTCAATCTAGTCTTAATGATTATATATTTGAAACTATAACATTTGACCATAGAACTTATTTTGAACTATCATTTAAAAATAAAATAAGCTTTGCCAGCAGGCTATTTGTTGGATCAAGCTGGGGAAAAGATCAAAGATTATTTGGTGTAGGTGGAGGACCATGGATTTTTTCTGATACAAATAATATGGTTAATTCTGATTATGAAGATGCTCTTCCTTTTGATGATTTTTACTTTATGAATAATTTTGTTTTCCCTGTTAGGGGTTTCCCAATGGCTGAAAAATATGGTAGAAAAGCTTTATTAATGAATTATGAATTACGTTTTCCATTCTTAATGTACTATTTTCCTTCAATTGAATTTTTAGGACAATTATTTGGAGTAGCTTTTATAGATATGGGAGCAGCATGGAATGATAAATTCCCAAAATTCCGAGATAGAGAAAATTGGGAAACTAATTCAAACTCTAATATTAATGATGATAATATTGGGTGGATTATGTCATATGGATTTGGTCCAAGATTTATATTTCTTAATATGGCATGGAAGCTTGATTATGCAAGACAATATAATCCAATTAGCGGGAATAGATCTAATAGATTTTGGTACCTAACAATAGGATATGATTTTTAAATTATAAAGATGAATAATAGAATATATATATATACTGATGGTGCATGCAAGGGCAATCCTGGTCCAGGTGGATGGGGAGCACTTCTAAAATATAATGAACATGAAAAAGAGATAAATGGCTTTTCATTAGAGACTACAAATAATATTATGGAATTAACAGCAGTCATTGAAGCTTTATCAATTATTAAAACAAAATCTGAAATTACAATTATAACTGATTCAAACTACGTGAAAGACGGTATAACAAAATGGATTGGTAATTGGAAGAAAAAGGGTTGGAAAACAGCCAATAAAAAGCCAGTTAAAAATAAAAATCTTTGGGAAAAATTAGATAATCTTACAGATAATCATAAAATTATATGGAAGTGGGTCAAAGGTCATACTGGCAATCCTGGAAATGAAAAAGCTGATGAGCTAGCTAACCAAGCAATTATTAATAATTTATCCTAAAATTAAATTAATAAGTAAAATAATGTCCTGTACATTAATTGTATTATCTTGATTTAAATCTGCAGCTTCATTTGATGAATTAATAAGAATCATATTTACTAATTGAACAACATCTAATACATTTATTAATGTATCTGAATTTATATCACCTAAAATCACCTGATCTTCTATTACTGATAATACAATTGGAAAGGATTGAGTATAAGATATATAACCACTTTGATTAGAAAGTATGTTTAATGTAAAAATAACATCTGATTCAATCATACTAGAATCAAATAGTATTTCAAAAGGTTCGTCAATATTAATACCAACATTTCCAGAATTTATATCCCCAATAAAAATATTTTGATTTAAAATTTCAACATTAGCATCTGATTCTAATGCTAATGAAACGTTTGTAGCATTTCCCCAGTCAGTATTATTAAATAATATTACAGATAAATTAATTTGCTCACCTGGATTAATTGTACCATCATTATCATTAAGAATCATAATATCTTCTCCAGAATATTCTAGCTTAGGAAATAGAGGAGTAGTAATAGCATTCAAAGCATCTACTTTGCCTTTTCCTAACATTCCCTGAAGATAAGTTTCAGTATTAATATCATAAATAACTGGGTTAGCTGTCTCTAACACCATAGTCTGAATCATTTCATTATTCCAATCCATATTATATGATTTTAATAATCCAAACACACTTGCTGCAACTGGTGAAGCCATAGATGAACCATCCCAGCTTTGATAGTTGTTATTCCCTGTACAACTTCTAATACTCTCTCCAGGCGATGCTAAATCAACAGTTGAGCCATAAGTAGCCCAATGATTCCACGAATTATTTATACCGATAGGACACACAGAAACAACATTATCATAACCTGATGGATAATGAGATGAATTAGATTCACCTGAGCTACTATTCCAATCACCTCCATTACCTCCAGCACAAACAATGATTGTGTTATACTGATTAAAACATGTATTAATAACGCTTTGCTCATATTGACTATATCCCAAGCCTCCCCAACTATTATTAACTATTGAGAAGCCTTTAGAAAAATATCCTGCTTTAGAAGCATATAATATCCCATCAAATCCATCAGTTATATATATATCATTTTGTTGATTTTCAGTTGATACTTTTACAGACATAATACTACAATTAAACGCTGTTGATGAAATGCCCGTTGAATTATTAGTTGTTGCTGATAAAAGTCCAGCAACGTGAGTACCGTGGGACCATCCACCTGAATTTGGCGGGTCAGGGTCATTGTCATCCATGCCGCTAATCCCCGATGGATCCCAACCAATCAAATCATCTATATATGTACTTGAATTATTATCCCAATCATCATCATCAATTCCATTTAAATCGCCCGGGTCTAAATACCAGTTATTTCCAGAGCCCTCAATTGTGCGCCCATCACCATCAGCATCTTCACCCAAATTTTGCCATAAATTATTACGCAAATCAGGATGACTCCAATTAACACCGAGATCAACTGATGCTAAAATCACATCTCTATCTCCAGGTATTAGTCCATTATCAGTCCATAAATCCCAAGCTAAGTTTGAGTTAATATCAGGTAAAAACCATTGATTATTATAATATTGATCATTTGGAGTGAATAATGGTTTTCTATAATATTCATATTCAACAGAATGAATAAAATTAAGAGATTCTAAAGCCTGTTTAATTTTATTAATAGAATCAATATTATTTTCTGAAATAGTAATTCTATAAATTCTATTTAAATATATATCATTATCAAAATCATCTTCAGTCGCTCCATTTAGCCACTGTTCAATTAATAAAATATCAAAATCATTCAAGGTGTGATTTAATTCATTATTGACTATAATATTTTTTTCTTTAATTATAAGGGGAGTAACTTCTTTTTTAAGGCAAAATAATAATTTATTTTCCCAAATATTATTAGAAAATAATATATTGAAAAAAAATGGCAAAATAATGATAACTAAATTACGCATATTAATTTTGAAGTATTATATTAACTAAAATAACAATATCTGATACATTTAGTGAACCATCAGAATTTAAATCTGCAAAATAATTATATTCTGAATTTAATACTAGATTAACAGCTATGACTACATCTGATACATTTATACTATTATCATTATTTATATCGCCCACTAATCCTCCACCTGTATTTAATAACTCAATAGGAAAAGATATAGATTCACTTGCATTTGAACTAATATTTAAATATGAAAAATACACTTCATCTTGAAGCTGATTATTTTCTAATACAAGACTTAATGATTCAGAAGAACCCTCAATAATCTCACCTGAAACTGAAAAATTACCAATATTATTTAAACCAACCCATTGTGGTGCTTTTGAAATTAATGTAGTTAGATTATTTGTAACATAGCTTGAATTATATGCCATCATTAATCCAGAATTTCCGCTGGCATTTTGTATCCCTATTGTCGCAGATGAAAAGTCTCCTTCCATTGTATTGTAATTAAATTTTATATCGCCACTTTTATACATTACAATTTGAAAATTATAAACACTATTATCAAAATATGTAGGCCAATGAGAAACATTGCTAAACCAAACCACCATTCTATCTTGATTTGAATGATAATAAACTTCTCCAGAGCAAGAATCACAAAAATCATTTATTGGATTTAAATCATCCCAAAAACCAAATATTGCTGGCCTTGGTGCTTGATTTGAAGGAATAGATATATTATCCCAACTGTTATTATCGTTTTCAAATCCAATCCAACCATTGGGATTAATAAAACATTCTGTATAACTAATATCATAAAAGGGAAATTCAAAACCTATATCTATCATTTCCCCTGCAATATCATTAGTTTGAAAATTATACACTGTTCCAATATTTGATATATCTATCCAATCAGAATTTAATGCTAGTTCACTTTCTGAATCAGTCCAATAATTTTGTATAATATCAGGTCCACCTTGTGGATTTTCAAATTGATTAACACTTATAGAATATGTTAATACTGATTCTTCTTCACCAACATTTGATATTTCAAATGAGGATAAATCTGTTTCTCCATCTGAAAGTTCAAATAATAACTCAATATTAGAATAACTTAATGCGGGCTCTGGTAAATCAATTGCATCAATGCCATCAATATAGCTTAATCCTAAATTATTGGGATCTAAATAATCACTCAGACCAAGCCCCCATGATACTGATGTTTTTCCATATGTATCATAACCAAAATTAGTACATGATGCTACTCCACCATATAATTGTCCAATAATTCTATGAGATATCCCATCAAATAATGGAGATCCTGATGATCCAGGCTCAGTAGTTCCATCATCCCAACTATCAACATCCCAAAAATTTCCGCTATTAGATGCATTATCATAATCAAAAGATATTTTCTTAATATCACCAGATGGATGATGAATTCCTACGGGAATACTTGGAATATTACCAGATACATCCCAACCCGCATAATGTACATTATAGCTTTCAGGGGGTATTTCATTTAGAAGTAATAATGCAACATCTGATGATGAATTACTAACTAATAAACTAGAACCTGATACAGTCATATTTGTTGGACCATTCTGATTAGAGCATGAAGGACTTTCATAATTAAACATAAAAATCCAAGAATTATTTCCACCAAGACAGTGATTAGCTGTTAAAAAATATGGGGCTAAATCTTGAGAACCATTATTTATTAATGAACCAGTACAAATTCTAGAACCTCCTGATGTTAAAATCATTGCTACAGATCTAACCTCATCTTGCCAATCATTAGCTTCATTGCAGGCAACATTATTATTACAACTTCCTGAGTCTCCATAACCTCTTAATTCATTAAAAAAAATATTTCTATAATCATGAGAAACAGTTCCAATTCTTATGTCACCTCTAAATTGCACATTCTCTGGTTCATTATACTCTAAGATTATTTTATCTCCAATAACAGGTGCAGTAGAAAAACCTCCATGTGGTTTATGATTTAAATCAGTAAATGCTCCTAAAACCATTTCTTTGTTTTCAGAATAAACAAAAAATTCTGCTCCTTCAGGTATATTAAAAATATCATAAATAACATTTAATGAATATGCTCCAGGAGACTCAATTTGTAGTACCCAAATAGATGAACCATCTTCTTGAATAAGCCACTCCCCTGAATTATTCATATTAAAATTAACTGAAATAGGATTGGCAAATCTATATGGCTTTATATCTAATGATTGTTTATCATTTTCATCTTCTATGAGAAAATTTTCTATATTAAATGAAGGAAGCTGTTCGGTAGGAATAGATAATTCCTCTCTTAACTCAAAACTTTTAGGGATTGATTCTATAGATATTTGACATAAACAAATTGAACTTAACAGCATTAATTGGGTAAAAAATTTCATATACATTTTAATCATTCCTCTAAATTATAAAAAAAAATTACTTCAAAGTTATATTCATAAAAAATTATTGCATAATTAATTACAATAATAATAATTAATGTTTACAGAATGTAACATTAATAAAAATAAACTAAGCTTTGTATATTAATATATAAATATTAAAGGAAACTTTATTAATTATAAAATGTAAAAAGTTATAAATATAATTTTATTAATGAATTACAAGCTAAATCTATGTCTCTTTCTATTCTGTTCAATTATTTTTTCAAATAACAATTTGAAATTTTCTGCAGATTATTTAGAAAATATTATTGAAGATGATATTGAAAAAAGAATTTTTAATGATAATGTAGTTATTAATAATAAGACTATGGTTCTATATACATCTCAAGCAATTTATGAACCTAATTTACAAAAAGTTACACTAATAGGTAACGTTAAAATGTATGATCAAGGTGATTCTTTATCTTGTAATAAATTAATTCTATATGACCAGCAATATAAAAATTTTGAATCAATTGGTAATGTAGATTTTTATAAGGGAAAACAAAATATTAAATGTGAACATTTATTATATAATGAAATTTCAATTAATAATGATGTCCAAATAAAATTATTTAATTCGGCTGAAATTATTGATTCAACTAGAAAAGTACTGGGCGATACTCTGATTATTAATTACCAAGATTCTTTAATCAAAAATATTAAAATAAATTCTAATGCTCAATTCTATAATTATAGAACGGCCAAATTTAAAAAATCACAAAATTATCAAATAGTTGAAGATAAAATGTCTAGTAAAAAAATGTTTGTTAATTTTAATAATGGTGACGTTAATCATATGTATTTATCTGGGATGGCATCAACAACCTTTAATGTGATTGAAGATACACTAGTATCTGGAATTAACTTTTCATCTGGAGATTCTATCTCAATCGAACTTAAAAATAATAATATAGACAGAATGAAAATGTATGGAGGAGTCAAAGGTACATTTGAACCAGAATTAAATAATTCTAGAGTAGATTCAACTGTAATATATCAAGCTGACTTTATTGATTATCAATTAAGTAATGATGTAAGCTATTTATATAATAATTCCTTGGTTAATTATGATAATAATGAATTAAAAGCTGGAGAAATATTTATTGACTGGAATGAAAATAAATTAGAAGCAAGAATTAAAGATTCAATCTATCCATCTATAAATGGATTTGGTGAAAGTCCTATCTTTGGAGAAAAAATGGAATTTGATTTAATAAGTAAAAAAGGTAAAATAATACAAGGAAAAACAAATTTCAATCAAAGCTATTATAAAGGCGAAACATTAACTAAAGATAAAAATGAACTTTTTTATATTAATAATAGTCTTTTCACTACTTGCGAACTAGATCATCCACATTATTATTTCTATAGTGATGCAATGAAAATGATTCCAAATGATCGTATTATTGCTAAGCCAATGACTTTATATATTAGAGAATTACCAATTTTCTATCTTCCATTTGCTGTATTCCCTAATAAAAATGGGAATAGAATTAGTGGGTGGATTATGCCAACTTTTGGACACAGGTCATCAACAGGTACATATTTAGATAATCTAGGATATTATTATGTAATAAATAACTACTCAGATTATACTTTTTTATTCGATATCCAGGATAAAAAGGGGATTATTTCTAATCATGAATATAGATATAAAATTAGATCCGGAGAATCATGGTATAATTACATCTTAGAAGGCTATATGAAATATGAAACAAAACATTATTTATCAGAAGGAGATGAAGATATTTCTAATTTATTTTCTGATAATTCTCAAAAAATTAAAAACATTACTTTCTATCATAAACAATCATTTGATCCAACTCAAAATATAATTATTAACTATAAATATAAATCAACTCTAGACCCTGAAGAAATAAATTTAAATTCAAGATTAGATCAAAATAAATTATCTTCATTATCATATCAAAAAAGATGGGAGAAAAATTCATTATCAATAGGTTTTGAAGAATATGAAGATTTATACATATCTCCGCCTACTCAGAATAATCAAATCAATTCTTACAGATGGCTTACAGGACCTAAAATGTCATTTTCGTTTCCTCAAAGGAAAATACTTGGTAATGGAGATAAGTGGTTTAATGATATTTATTTATCATACAATTTATCCTATGATCATGGTAAAGAAACTTATATAAAAAATTCATGTATTGATAATAATCAAGATGAAGAATGTGATATAATAAGTAGTGATTATGAATTGCAAGAATCAGATGAAATTATTTGGAGAAGTAATGATGAAATAGATTTAATCAAAGGTGGGGCAAAAAATATTATACAATTATCTATGAATTCAAATATTAATTGGCTATCAATTACTCCTAGATTTACTATTACAGAAGATTGGTTATGGCAATCTAGAAACTATACTCAATATAATGATAATGATATATATAGTTATGAATATACAAATAATTCAGATTTTTATAGAAGATTAACTTGGAATGCATCAGTTAATTTAAATACAAAAATTTATGGAATATTGCCAATCAATATAGGTAATTTAATTTCTCTTAGACATAAAATAACTCCACAAATTATATTTAACTATACTCCAAATTTAAAAAATGCATATAGAAATCAATTTCAAGAATTTGAAGAATTAGATGGACAAATCATAGAAAAAGATATATTAGATGGTACCTATGCTAACTCTTTATATGAAGAAAGTCAAAAAATTAGATTTTCTTTATCAAATGCTTTCCAAATAAAAACAAAAAATGATGATGGAATATCAAACAAAAGAGATTTTTTAAATATTGACATGACAGCTGATTATGATAATAATTTAGAAAATAAATTATCATTAATTGATTCAAGATGGAGTTTTAAAAAAGAGAACGGTGGAGAATTATTTTTTATTCATATGCAACATAATATATATGATGAAATATTAAATGATGATGGATCTATCTCATATAATAATTTATTATCTAGGGGACATAGCCCTAAACTTGAATTTTTAAAAGCTCAAATGTCAACCAGATTCTCTTTAAGAGGGACCTCAAATAATATATATGATGAAATTCCTATAAGCTCTACCACGCGAGATACCACTAACTTTAATTCTATTTTAGCTATGGATCAATTTAAACCTAAAATTAATAATGATGAAGTATGGCGCTCTGATATTAATCTATCAATTCAAGGAGAGTATGATATAGATGAAAATAAATGGAATTTTAATTATTTTAATTTAGATTCTTATAATACAATTCATTTAACAAGAAATTGGCTTTTTACATATATATCGGGTGTGAATTTAATTGATATGAAAATTAACTCTCAAAGTCTTAAATTTTACAGAGAGTTACATTGCTGGGAATTTATGTTTACTTGGTGGCCAAATGGTTTTAGTAAAGGATTTCAACTAAGCATTAATGTTAAACATCCAGATTTACAAGATGTAAGAGTCAGATCTTCATCTTCTAATAGACAATTTAATATAAATTAAATATTTATGAATTTAATAGATAAACTAGATAAAAATACAATTGTATTCCCTCTGACAAGTACTAATAAGTCAGATACTGTGCAAGTATTATTAAATCAATTATTAAATCAAAAAATATTAACAGCAACAGTTAAGCTTTTTACATTTATCAATGAACATGAAAAAATTATGAATCCCGCAATTGGCAGAGGTGTAGCTTTCCATTATTCAAGCTCAGTGGAAGTTAAAGAATTAACAGCAATACTAGGAATATCAATTGATGGAATTGACTATAAATCACCTGATCAACAAAAAGTACATTTTATTTTATTAATTTTAGATGCAATAGATAATCCAGTGTTACATAGAAAATTAATTAAAAGATTTCAAAAATTTATTAATACAGTTAATATAAAAAGTGACTTATTAGAATGTAAGTCAAATACTGAAGTACTCAATTTAATGACAAATTGGGAAAATCAATATTTATCCAAAGAAAGCTTATAATTATGTCAGAATCACTAAAAAATATTAAAGGAACTCAAGATATTTTATTTAAAGATAATAATATTTGGCAATATTTAGAATCTAATATACATAAATTTTTAAATAAATATGGATTTTCACAAATTCGTACTCCTATATTTGAAAATACAAATTTATTTTCTAGATCTATTGGATCACAAACTGATATTGTATCAAAAGAAATGTATAGTTGGACAGATCAAGGGGGAAATAATCTTACATTAAAGCCAGAAGTTACCGCCTCAGTTGTAAGAGCATACATACAGCACAATCTAGGTAAAAAAAACCCAATCAATAAGCTCTACTATATCGATACATTATTTAGAAGAGAAAGACCACAAAAAGGTAGATACAGACAATTCAATCAATTTGGGGTTGAGGCAATTGGCTCTGCACATCCAGAACAAGATGCTGAAATTATTGCATTAGCTTATAATTTTTACAAATCACTAAATATTGATAATTTAACCTTAAAAATTAATAGCATAGGTTCTCAAGAGGTAAGAAATCAATATAAAGTAGCATTAAAAAAATATTTAACTCCTTATAAAAATAAATTAAGCGCTCTCAGTCAAAAAAGATTAGAAACCAATCCCCTTAGAATATTAGATACAAAAATTGATTTTGAGATTGAAATAATCAATAGTGCTCCACATATAATTGACTTTTTAAACAAAGAAGACAAAGAACATTTTTCTAAGGTTTTAAGTTTATTGGATTCCTTATCTATTAAATATGATATTGATCATAAACTAGTTAGAGGATTGGATTATTATTGTCGAACTGTATTTGAAATTCAAAGTAATAAACTTGGTTCACAGGATGCTCTTTGTGGAGGTGGTCGTTATGATTACTTGGTTAAAGAATTAGGAGGTAAGCCAACACCAGCCATAGGGTTTGCAGCTGGAATTGAAAGGCTTATACTATCTCTAAATAAAGATGAATTATCAATTTTTAAACGACCTAATATTTATATTATAAATACAGAAGAAAAATATTTAGAAAATAGTTTCAAAATTACTGAATCACTCAGGAATAATAATTTTATTGTTATTAACGATACACTCAGAAGAAGTCTTAAATCCCAAATGAAAGATGCCAATAGATTAAATGTATTATACACTATTATTATTGGAGAAGATGAAATCAAAAATAATAAAGTAACAATAAAAAATATGGATAAAGGGACTCAAGACTATATATCATTTGATAAAATTAAATCATATTTTTTAAAAAAATAATGACCTCTAATTTAAGTTATTCCGTTTTAATACATTATAGTGAAATAGCTTTAAAAAAAAATAATCGCCGTTTTTTTGAAAATATATTTTTACAAAATATAAAAATACATCTAAAAAACATATCTTATAAATCTATCAAATTAATTAATGCCAGGGTTCTAATCCATAATATTCAATTATCAGATTGGAATAATATTAAAATAAAATTATCGCATGTTATGGGATTAAAAAATTATATGTTAGTTATTAAAACAAATTCTAATATTGATTCTATAAATATTGCAGCAAAACATATAATTAAAAATAAAAAATTTAAAAGTTATAGTATCCATACAAAGAGAAGCAATAAAGAGTTTAGCTTAAATTCACAAGAAGTAAATACATTAATTGGTCAAAATATAAAAGACATTACTAATAAAAAAGTCGATTTAACTAATCCTGAAATTACAGTTTATATTGAAATTCTATTGAATTGTTCTTTCGTTGGCACAGAAAAAATAAATGGATTCTCAGGATTGCCAGCGAACTGTCAAGAAAAAGCTCTTAGCCTTATTTCATCAGGGATAGACTCTCCTGTTTCTTCATTTGAAGTCATTAAAAGGGGCGTTAACTTAGATTACATACATTTTCATAGCTATCCAGCAACAAACAAACAATCAATTAATAATGTTAAAAAAATTATTAATCAATTAACAAAATATCAATTAAATACAACTATACACCTTGTCCCTCTATTAAAAATTCAAGAGAAAATTATGGAGCAAGTTCCTGAAAAGTTTTGGGTTGTTTTTTTTAGAAGATACATGATGATGATTGCAAATGATGTAGCAAAAAAAATAAATGCTCTAGCATTAATAACTGGTGATAGTATAGGACAAGTATCATCACAAACATTATCAAATATTCATGTAATATCTGATGCAAGTGAGCTTCCAATTATTAGGCCATTAGCTGGTATGAATAAAGAAGAAATTATAAATAAAGCTAAAAAAATTAATACATATGATTTATCTATTGAACCTTATGAAGATTGTTGTTCATTTTTTGTTCCCGCTCATCCTTCAACTAAATCAAAATTATTTGATATAGAGCGTATAAACAAAAAATTAGATTTAAATGAATTATACATTGAAACTATAAAAAATATTGAAATAATTAAATTAAATATAGGAGATAGTTAAATTGAAATTTATATCATGGAACGTTAATGGAATTAGGGCAGTAATAAAAAAAGGCTTTTATGATTTTATAAATGAATATAATCCTGATATTATTTGTATTCAAGAAACAAAGGCTCATAAAGAACAAGTAGATTTAATACTCCCAGATTATCCTTATCAATATTGGAATTCAGCAGTAAAAAAAGGCTATTCAAGCACAGCTATTTTTTCTAAAAAGGAACCACTAAATATAATCAATGATATGGGTATTGAAGAACATGACCAAGAAGGACGAATAATTGCTTTAGAATTTGAAAAGTACTATTTAATTACAGTATATACCCCAAACTCCAAACGAGAGCTATTACGACTTGATTATAGAAAAATATGGGATAAAGACTTTTTAGCATACATGAAAAAACTTGAAAAAGTAAAGCCTGTTATATTTTGCGGAGACTTAAATGTTGCACACACAGAAATTGACTTAAAAAATCCAAAAACAAATCATTCCAATCCTGGATTTACAGATGAAGAAAGAGACGGTTTTACAAACATTGTAAACAATGGTTTTATTGATACGTTTAGAGAATTCAATAAAGAAGGTGGTCATTATACTTGGTGGAGCTATATGTTCCAAGCTAGAGCAAAGGATATTGGCTGGAGAATTGATTATTTTTGTATTTCACAATCCTTAAAATCCAAATTAACAGACTCTTATATTTTAAAAAATGTCATGGGGTCAGATCATGCCCCTATAGTTATGGAGTTTAAGTGATAGGACAAAATACCATAAAATTCATTAAATCTTTAAATTTTAAAAAAAATCGACAATTAAATGCAAAGGTTATCCTGGAAGGATATAGGTTAATTGTTGAGTCTATTAATGCAGGAACTAAAATAGATTACATAGTAATAAATGAAACCTTTCAAAAAGAATTATTAAATCTAAAAGAATTTAAAAATCAAATTATTAAATCTTCTAGTACAAGTAATTTTAATAAAATATCAAATACCAAAAACTCGCAAGGTATTATAGCGATAGCAGATATTAAAAAATATTCCAATCAATCATTTCAAAATATCAATAATGAAAATATAATTATATTAGATGGAATTCAAGACCCTGGAAATCTAGGAACAATTTTTAGAACATGTGTTTGGTATGGAATTCAATCAATTATATTAACTACAAATACAATAGACCCCTTTAACTTAAAGTGTATACGTTCTGGAATGGGTGCACACTTTTATTTAAATAATATTATCCAAGATAATCATATCAATGTTTTGAAATATTTAAAGAATAATTATAAAACAATCTATGTAGCTGATATGAAAGGAAACAATTTAGAAAAGATAAAATCTAATAATAATTGGGCATTAATATTAGGGTCTGAAGCGCATGGTATTAATAGTGATTTCAAACAGTTTGATCAAATTACTATTAGTAAAATCGGGAAACTTGAAAGTCTTAATGTATCTGTAGCTGCAGGAATTATAATAAACAAATTAATATATGATTAATAATTATTATTAAGCACTCAAAAAATTAATTTCATTATTATTTGATACTTGAAATCTAACATGCCCATCATAATGTAATTCTAAAATATCAGCCTCTACAATATTAAGCTGAATATGCATAAAATTTTTATATCCTTGTTCACTATCTTCTTTGGTTGGATCTCTATCAATATATTGCAAAGGAACATTGGGGTGCCATTTCTTTAATATAGAGCTAGGATTATATGGCCCCATATAACATTTTCGACTTTGCAATGGCGTATTATTCCAAACTTTTTTAGTCACATCATTATTATAATGAGTATCAATTGAACATTTCATCCTCATTTGTATTCTCCTGCTTTGATCATAAAAAAGAGTGCTGCAAAATTTATTATCTTGCAATTGTTTTGACTTAGGACTCCTGGCATCTAAATTAAAAAACAATTGGAAAGGAGATTCGTTAACTTTTCGTAATACAACCATTCTTGATTCAGGTTGTTTATTATTTATAGTAGATAATGAAAAAATATGATAAGGAGAATTCCTTTCAATTACAGCACTTATTAAATGTTTTTTCTCCCTTTTATATATTTCTAACAAATCTAATTTTTGAATTTTTTTAATGGTCATATGAAATAACATTTCCTCTATTTAATAAAAAATTAGGATCTAATTTTGATTTTAGATTTGAAATCATTTGAACAGCTTTTTCTCCATAACATTTTTTAAAGTCTAGAGTTTTTCGTTTTCCAGTACCATGCTCTGCTGAATAAACTCCTCCTAATTCTGATGCATAATCAATTAAAATATTATATATACTAATAGCTTTTTTCTCTTGATTTTTTTCTGGAATCAAATGAAAATGTAAATGGCAATCTCCTAAATGCCCAAAAAGCAAATATTCAATTTCTTCACTTTCTAACAAATGATGAACTTTAGATAAATATTGTTTATAATTTTCTGGTGGTACAATTGTATCTGTAATAATACTAATACCACCTAATTCCTTAGTTTTTATAAGTGCATTATCAGGGATAGAATGTCTTGCTTCAAAAAATAATTCCATATTTTTTTTATCATTTAAAACTATAACATCTTCAGGTTTAATATTATTATTAAATGATTCTAATATTTTAAACCACTCAAAACTTTTATCATTAATAGTGCTATTATAAATGGGCACTTTAATATATAAACCCACTTGATTATGAGAATTAAATAAAAAATCTTTATGATTCATATATTTTTGACAATTATACCCAAAATATTCTAAAGCAAATACTTTACTCATATCTTTATCAAATTGATTATATAAATAATGATATAAATCAATAGCCTGATTTTCAGATTCTAATTTAAGAAATAAATTTAAATATCTTTTTGGCCTATCTAATAGGTTTAATTTACAAGATGCAATCAAACCAAATATTCCCTCACTACCAATAATTAAATCAATTAAATCAATATCTCCATCATTACTAGAAAATGGACCACTTGCATTTTTTATTTCAGGTCTTTTATAAGTAGGAACTGGAAGTTCAATTATATTATTTTCATCTTCTAAAAAAAATTTAGATTTAACTGAAATATACTGTCCCCTTTTAATAAATAAATAATTTCCATTTGGTAATAAGAACTCTATTTCTTTAACCCAATATCTAGTAGCACCTTTATCTCCAGGAATAAAACCTGATGCATTACAACTTAACGTACCCCCAACAAACGCATCATTTCTACTTGTAGGATTAACAGGATAAAATAAATTATTATTTGATAATTCTAAAATTTTATTTCGTAATACCTCTAGAGGGATTCCTATTGAAGATAAAACATGCTTACTTTTTATATCTAATTCAATTTCTGGAACTGTTAATAATACTGTGGATAATATTAAACCTTCTTCAGGTGTTGCACTGCCTGTTAAATTTGTTCTTCCCGCGGAAACTGTAATTGGAATTTTACATTTATAACATGTTTTTAAAATAATTGAACACTCTTTAATGCTTTTGGGTCTTGTCAAAATAGAAGCATTCGCAGGTAAATTAGACCAATCAAATTTATATGAATCAATAATATCTTGATCAATGGTACTGCTAATATTGAACTTATTATTAAAAAATTCTGATAAACCTGTATAACTACTATCCCAATTTTTAACAAAATCAGAAATTAGATCTAAATAATCAGTAATGATATTTTTTGATTTTATATTTTGATTCATGATATTTATAATTTAATTAATATTAGTCATACTTTATTTATTTATTGTTAATCATATATTAAGCTATTTAAATTTTAGCATAAATTATGGCCCGTTCGTCTAGTGGTTAGGACTCATGGTTTTCATCCATGCAACAGGAGTTCGATTCTCCTACGGGCTACAAACCTTCATTATAATGATTAATCTTATAAAATCATATTATAAATCAACTAAATATATATTAAATCTTGTTCAGTTTAATGAGAATAAAATAGAATCTATCAATTATAAAGATGAATATTATTTAGGCCTTAATTCAGAAAAAATACCTGTTAGAATTTTTTATTCAAATAATAAAAAAGCTCAATCTATATTTATATTCCCTGGTGCATCCCCCTATGCAGAGAAGCACCCGGGAATGATTATGCTTGCAAATGCACTAAGAAATGTTGGTTTTAATGTTTTTTTACCTAGAATACCTAATTTAAAAAATCTATTAATTGTAAAAGAAAATGTTGATTGGTTTTCTCACTGCTATCAAGAACTATTAAAACATCCTAATGCAAGTGATAAAGTTATGGTAGTTGGAATGAGTTATGGTGGAGCAAATTTACTAAAAGCTAGTTTTGAAAAACGATTTATTGATAATCCTCCAAAGTCTATTCTATCATATGGTACTTATTATTCAATAGAAACAGCTTTAAACTTTTTTTTAACAGGTGAAATAAACTATAAAAATAAAATATCTAAAATCACTCCACATGAATGGGGAACAATCGTTATTTTTTATAATTTTTTTAAAACTATAGAATCAAATCTTAATAAAGAAAAAATAACATTATTATTAAAATGTAGAATCGAAGATAAAGATGAAGAAGTTGAAAAAATTAAAAGTGATTTAAATGATGATGAAAAAGATTTAATTGATAAGATTCTTAATGGTGATATTGATAAAAAAATCAAAAATATGATTTTAGAAATGATAGAAAAAAATAAAAATCTATTAAATTATCTTTCTCCAAAAAATTGGGCTGAAAAGATTAATGTTAAAACTTTTATTATGCATGGTGCTAATGATTCTATGGTTCCTTTTACTGAATCTACAATGCTTGCTTCTAAAATAAAAAACAGTAAAACACTTATTTCTTTTTTATATGAACACAGGGAAATATCAAATGATAGAGGAGTGTTTTTTAAAGTTAAAGAAATTTTAAAAATGATTAACTTTTTTGCATTATATTTCAAGTTTAATAAATGAAAATTAAATCATTCGAAGGCGGTTATGATAAAAACTTATCATATTTAATATGGTGTGAGGTAACAAACACTGCTTCAATAATAGACCCCTCAGTTAATATTGATAATATCCTTATTGAAATAAAGAAAAATGATCTGAAATTAAATAGTATTTTTATTACACATTCGCATCACGATCATATTTCATATTTAAATAATTTTGTAAAAAATTATCCAAATATTAGTATCTATATAAATATTAATTCTGAATTTAGTCACCCAAATATAAAACAAATTAAAAATAATCAAAAAATTGAAATAGGCAATTCAACTATAAATTGTATAGGTACACCTGGCCATTTTTATGATTCCATGTGTTTCTGGAATCAAAAAGATAAAATGCTATTTACTGGGGATACCATTTTTGTTGGAAGAACTGGGAGAGTAGTTAGTAATAGAAGCAATATTAAAGATTTATATAATAGTGTATATAAAATAATTTTAAAACTTCCACTTGACACTATGATATATCCAGGACATAACTATGGATTTAAAAAACAGATATCAATTAATGAAAACATTACTATTTCAAATTTCTTTCAAGCAAAAAATTTATACGAATTCACTGAGATAATGGAAAAATTTGAAAAAAACCGTATAAAAGCATGAAAAATAGTACTTTTTTGTAGGTTTTTTTAAAAAAATAATAAAAATCATTTGGTTTTTAGAAGAGAAATACATATTTTTTGTAGCGAATTTTATATAAATTAAAATATAATTTAACGAAGGAGATAAAATCATGGCTGAAAAAGTAGCAAAATGTGGAGTACAAAAAGAAAAAGGTTACTTATACTATTTAGGTAAAGATGGTAACGTTTGGGCATCTAAAATGGCTAGAGGTAGCGATAAAGGTGGAAACGCAAAAAAAGTTGCTGATACAAATGTAACTAGAGAAAAAGGATGGTTATATTTTGTAGATAAAGATGGAGATGTTTCTAAAGCTCCTATGGCAAGAGGTAGAAAATAAGTCTTTTTCAACTCTTATAATTAAAAAGCCTTCTTTTTAGAAGGCTTTTTTTTTATATATTATTTTTTAAACCACATTATTTTTTTAAATTGATTTTCTTCACCTTGTAACATTCTATATATATTAGATCGATGAGTAAAAATAACAAATAATGCCATAAAAATAGAAAAATATCCAAATGGCGTATTAATTAATCCTTGCTGAATAGCTATTAATACAACGACTAATCCTGAAACCATAGTTCCTAAACCTACAAACCCAGTTAATACTAAAACTAAAAACCAACTTAATAATGCAAAAGGAATACAAAGTGGAAATAAAACTCCTAATACACCTATTAAAGTTCCTGCACCTTTGCCACCTTTAAAATTATAATATACAGGGTAAACATGACCCATAACAGCTGCACCACCACATAATACAGACATATAATTCAAAATATTTCCATCTATCATTCCATAAAAAGATAAATTGCTAATCAATACAACTGATATTATTCCTTTAGCAATATCAATTAAAACAACACCTAAAGCAAATAAAGAGCCTACTGTTCTAAATGCATTTGTACCACCTGCATTCCCACTACCCATAGTTCGGATATCTATACCGCGTATTTTACCTAACACCATGCTTCCAGATATTGATCCAATTAAATAACTTAAAATTATATTAATAATAGATTGCATTTTACTCTCTTTCTTGAATTCCTATTGCAAGCCCACCTGGGCCAGCATGTGCCCCTAATCCACCACCTAATTCAACTAAGTAATGCTTAGTAATATTTCTATGTTTTGTTAATAAAAGATTTAACAATTTTTCTCCATTTTTGAGATCATTAGCATGAGCTATCATTATATGATATTTTTTATCTTCTTGAATTTTTGATCCTAAAAATTTAACAAATTTTTCAACCCTATTTTTCTTTCCAAATAAAACGCCTCTTGCTGATATTTTACCTTTTTTATTACCTAAAACTGGAGTTAATCTAAATAAATTTGCAATTGTTTTAATTTCACTTGGCAATCTTCCACCACGTGCAATATAAGTTAAATCATTTAAAAGTAAAAATAGTTTAATATTATCCTTTTCTTCTTCAACAGCTTTAATAATTTGACTATATGACTTCCCTCCTTGTTTTAGGTCAACCGCATATATTGCCAGAAGACCTAACCCAACAGATGCACTATATGAATCAATAACTTTTATATTTTTAACTTTTATACTTTTAGAGGCATTCAATCCTGATTGAAATGTTCCACTAACTTTTTTTGATAAATGTATTGAGATAATTGAATTGTAATGAGATGAAATAAAATTATATATTTTTTTAAAATCACCTGGTGTTGGTTGTGATGTTTTGGGATGATTTGAATCAACTTCCATCTGTTGATAAAATTCTTTTGTTGTTTGGGTTACTTTATCTATATGTTGCTGATTGCCAAAACTATATCTTACTGGAACAACTTGAATTTCATTTTCATATTCGAATGGAATATCTGCGCCAGAATCAACAACAATTGCAATTCCACTAGAACCAGTATGATGGACTGTTTGCTCCTGTTTAGTCATATCATCAACTTTTCGATCAACAACTTTCCCATATGCTCCACATATTTTAAAAAATTTTGTGGGAGTATTAGTATGTATATGAATTTTTACACGTTTTTTAGTCCCCGCCAAAACCATACTATCACCTAAAGATTTGATGGTTTCTTTTAATTCCCCTTTATCTATATCATTGCTCTCTATAGCACATTCTGTACAAAATTTATTTTTAATAGTAAAATCAATATCTTTTTTTAATGATTCTATTTTCTCATGATCATAAGAAATATTTAAATGCTGAGATTGAATCTTTGTATTTTTTTGAACACTATTTAGCCATCCCTGCATTAATAATACAAACCCTAAAGCTCCAGCATCTACAACATCAGATTTTTTTAAGATTTTTAAAATATTTTTTGTTTTTTCTAAAGAAATAACAGCTTCTTGATAACATTTATCTAAAAAAAATTCAAAAGAAATTTCTTCATCTAAACATAATTCTTTAGACTTTTCTGCAACATCCCTCATTACAGTAATAATTGTTCCTTCTTCAGGTTTCATTAATGATTCTATTGCACTATCATATCCTGAAATCAATGCTTTAGAAAAATCATTAACATTGATTATATCTTTATTTTTAAAAGATTTTCTTACTCCGTGTAAAAACTGTGCAATAATTGTTCCAGAATTACCACGAGCAGACTCTAGTGCTAAATCTGCAATAATATCTAATGATTCACCTACATTATTAGTAATTTTATTATTGCATTCTTCAATAACAGGTAACAATGTAAAACACATGTTGGTTCCTGTATCACCATCTGGCACAGGAAAAACATTGATTTCATCTAATTTAGTTTTATAATTTAATAAATTATTAATACCAGCAGTTAAACCTATATAAAACTCTATTCCATTCATATTAAATAATATTTTTATTTAAAAATTTTAACAATTGCATAATTTTCAAAGCATCAAACCATTGATGAAAAAAAACCATGAATTGTTTTTTTGTTTTTGCATTATTATTAATTTTATTCCATATCTTTTTAAGATTATGATTATGAAGAAAATTACAAATTTTATCATCAAAATTCTTATTTAATTCTTTCAAAAAGATATTATAAGATATTTTATAATTCTTTTTAGCAAATACTATAATTTTTTTAATTGTTTTAAAACAATTATCAGAAAAATTTAAATCTAAAAAAAAATTATTTTCTTCATATTGCAATAATCTAAACCCAGTACCTAGATATACTCGCATTTCTAGTCTTGATGATGGATATACTAAATAATCATCAATGAAATGGATTGAATTGTATTTTGCTAAAGATTGCATAAAATAAAAGTCCTCTGCTGCAGATTTTTTAGACATTCCTCCAACAGAAATATAAGCCTTGACTTTACAAATAATTGTTGATCCCATACTTACATACCCATATGGAGATTCACACTTTCTAATTTGATCTGCAATGCTGTATAATGTTTGTTCATACAATCGAATTGCTTTCTCTATTTTTGGATTAGATGATTTTTGATGTAAAAATTTTACAACACATGTATTAAAATCTGTTTGATTATAATATTTAATTATTTGAGTTAAATATTTTTTTGAAATTAATGTGTCTGCATCTAAACAAAATAATAAACTATCCTGATTTGAATATTGTAAACAATAATCCATTCCAATTTTCCTAGCTACTCCTACACCTCCTTTTTTATTAGGAAGTTCATTGCCTTTTGAATAATAATCTAAAACAATATATTCAAAATTAAATTTATAAGATTTAATCAACAAATGTGTAGATTCATTATTATTTTTAATTAATTGACTTGCATTAATACTATTATTTATCACAAGAATAACTAATGTATTATTTAAATAAATATTTTTTTGATTATTAATACTTTTTAATGTATTTAATAAATAATCATGCTCATTAAAAACCGGAATAATAATAAAATAATTGTAATGTTTTTGGTCTGGAATAGGATGGCGATCTAAAGCTGGATAAATTGATTTTTTTATATATTTATTAAAAGTATGATCAAAATTCATTTTATAAAAAATCTTTAATATATTGCTTTGCTATAGACAAATCATTATTATTAATCCATTTAATTTGTATTCCTCGTTTTTCCATTCTTCTAAAAAATGTCATTTGTCTTTTTGAAAAACGATTGATTGCTATATTTAATTTATTCACCATTTCTTCAAATGAAATATTATCAAATAAATATTCTCCTAAAAATTTATATTCTAACCCAAAATATTTTAAGCGGTTTAGTGTTATCCCTTTTTTAATTAAATCCTCAACCTCTTCTATCATTCCATTATTTAATCTTTCATCTAATCTTTTCTTTATTTTTTTTAATAGTACATCTCTGTCTGTTTGAATACCCAATACACAATAATTATTAATAGGAGGATGCAAGATAATTTTATTATTTATATAATTTTTATTAAATACTTCAATGGTTCTTATAATTCTACGTTTTGTAATATGATATTGAGAATCATAGATACTGCTATCTATTTTTTTCAACTTATTTTTCAATATTTCTAAACTCTGCTTTTGAAGTTTTTCCCTTAAATTATTATCAGGGGGAACATTAGGAATTTGATAATTCAGTAAAATTGATTCTAGATATAATCCTGAACCACCACATAAGATTGAAAATTGATTTTTATTTATTATTTTATTGTATACACGATAAAAATCTTCTCTATATTGATGAATACTATAATTTTGTTCTGGATTTAAAATATCAATTAAATGATAAGGAATTATTTTATTATTAATCTGATATTCACATAAATCTTTACCTGTTCCAATATCCATGCCTTTGTAAATCTGTCTTGAATCTCCAGATATAATTTCTGTATCAAAGGAATCTGCTAATTTTACAGCAAGGTTAGTTTTCCCAGATGCAGTGGGGCCTAAAATAACAACAAGGTTTAACATTTTAATTTAATTAATTTGATTTTTTGGATCTAAAACTGCTTCTATCAATTTGGAACAATATTCTTGATGAGATTTTGTGTAATAATCAACATCACTATTAGCCATGGATAAATAAATGTCTTTTAATATTCCGCTTAAACTACTTCTTGCAAATGCAATAGCATCAGCTGGCATCGAATCAGTATTATATAAAATATTAGATAGCATAGTAATATGCATTATTTGTAATTCTCTTTTATAACTATTAATATTTTCTTTAAGTTCTAATTCTTGCCAAATCACACCATTAACTTTTGTAAATAATTCTTCCATTCTAAAAATATCATTAGTATTATTTTTTAATTCATTATCTTTAACTCTAGATAAACGTCTAGGATGATATAATGAATATAATGGGTACATTTGCATTCTTTTAACAACTGAATGAATCGGATAATCAGGCCTATCTAATGTCCAGACATAATCTCTAAAATCTTCATTTCTTTCAGGTGCTAATTTATTAAGTAATTCAGGGCTAAAATTAAAAGCATTCTTATCAAAATAATTTATTAAAATAAAATCTAATGCTTCTCTTTGACTCTTTGAATCAATAATAGTAAATGGACTTTGCTGTGAAAAATCTCCAATATGATTTCTACTAAAATTAATACCTCCAATAAATTTAGTAGCAGATCTTCCTGCATACATATATTCTCCAATCCCTTGTGAAAAAACACTTCTTATTTTTTGATAGGTTTCACCGGGAACTTCAAATTTGTTTAATAAATTATCCCATAGATAATTTACTCCTTTTAATTCATCTTTATAAAATTCAATTGGATTATTACTCATATCCCAAACATTACATAGTGGATCTATCCCTTTTGATGAGGTCCCAAAAGAATCTTCATCTGTACCATAAACAAGTAGCGGATGATTAGATTGAGATGCAATATTTTCTAAATTAGTAAGCAAATCATTTGAATGAAATTGTTCATAACCATATTGAATTGCCCACATATCATAAGGTCCTGGCTTTGTCTGGAATAATGTGTGTCCTCCATCTAATAGACAAACAGGATGATAATCCATTACAGATCCACTAATCCCATATTTTTTAGTGAAATTTTTATCACTTAATTGTTCTACTGAATATATTGAACTCCCTTTAAAATTGTGACGCAATCCTAATGTATGTCCAACTTCATGTAAAACCAAATCAACTAATCCTTGATGAACATATCTTTCTAAATCTTCTTGAGTACCAGATAGTCCTCCATTAATAATTAATTGATTCCAACCATAGGCCATTTCTTTTTTTAAATGCTCAGAATAATTACATGATTCTCCCTCATCATGATTATGGTTATCATGCCAAAGACTTGCTATTTCATCTTCAGTGATAGGCACTACATATTCATCAAATTCTTTATAAAAGCTAGTAACAAAATCAGCACTTATTCGTATATCTGCATCATATAGTTGCCCATTATATGGGTTTGCCCTGCTTGGACCAACTGCATAACCAGCACCTGGTTGAATAAACCATCTAATAGTATTATATCGAATATCTGCCGGATTCCATGTAGCATTATCAGGCATTTGCTTTGCTATAATTGCATTTTTAAATCCAATTGCTTCAAATGCAATATTCCATGATTCTATACCTTCCTTAATTGCATCTCTAAATTCTTCAGGAACAGTATTTTCAATCCAGTATACAATAGGTTCAATTGGTTCAGACAATTTACTATATGGATCTTTTTTAACTAAATTCCATTTTTGAATATATCTAACATATTGAGATTCTTGAAGAGTATTAGAATAGTCTTGATATATTGTAGAAAAATATCCTATTCTATCATCTACTGGCCTTGGAATAAAATCATTTTCTAATAATTCCATAATACTAATATGATACTTCATCTCCATACTTCTAGAATTTGGCAAAGTATAAGAGTCTGTATACTTACTGCTTTTGTAATGTGCTGAAATTTCAAGTTCAATATTATTTTCAAAAGATTCAATATCAATAAATGAACTGTTTTTTAAGTCAAATTTATATTTCCCTTTAGCTCTTTGAGAAATATAAGATATATCTCTAATAAACAATTTATTTGCATCAACTAAAATAGCTTTTGTTGAATCATGTTCCTTAGAAATTATTTTTGTTGTAGCTATGATTGAATTTGAAAAATCATTTTCTACAGCTTTAGAAATTGACTTCTCCTTATCTGCTCTAAATAAAACATTTACATGAATCATTTGGATGTTTTCACCTACTTGTTTAAATATAAATGGGAACTCATTTAGCATTGCTGAACTTCCATAATAGTAGGCATCTCCAGATTGCCTGGTAATGTTCATCATATACTCTGATTCAAAGTGCTTAGGTTCTAATGAAAGTAATAATTTATTTTTATTTTCATCATAATAAAAACTCCATAATCCAGAAATTTTGTTATAATCTTTAATAGCATCAAGATACTTTGGTAATGAACTTTTAGATTTCTTATTAACAGATTTATTTTTCTGAATATTTTTTTTATTTGAGGTTTTTAAAAAATCAATATCCAACTGTTCATAGGGATCACAAATAAGAGAGTTGGAAATTATAAATATTAAACAAAATGTTTTTAAATATTTAACCATGGTTTAAATTAATATAAGACAGTTAATTTTCATAATTATTGTAAATTTAATATCTGATGCCTTTTAGGTCCTATAGAAATAATTTCAATAGGAACACCAATTTTAACTGATAAAAACTCAATATATACCTTTGCTTCCTTTGGTAAATCATCAAAAGAGTTAGCACTTTCTATAGAACAATTCCAACCTTTAAATTCCTTATAAACAGGGGTAACTTCATCTAAATAATTTAAAACACTACTCATCTCTATAATTTTTTTATTTCTAAATTCATAGTGAGTACAAACATAAATTATTTCAAAATTATCTAAAATATCTAATTTAGTTAATGCAATCCCTGTTAAACCATTAATAGATGCACTATATTTTGCAGCGACAATATCAAACCAACCGCAACGCCTTACTCTTCCTGTGGTTGCTCCTAATTCTTTACCAATAGATTGTAATTTTTTACCATCAGCATCAAATAGTTCTGTTGGAAAAGGCCCTCCTCCAACCCGCGTAACATACGCCTTAAATATTCCAATAATATTATTCAATTTATTACCTGGTATTCCAAGACCTGTACTAATTCCTCCTGAAGAACAATTAGAAGATGTAACATAAGGAAATGTTCCATGATCTATATCTAATAGTGTGCCCTGTGCTCCTTCAATCAATATATTGCCAACACTTTTGTTAAATAAAATTGGAAATGAATCTTGAATAAAACTTTTAATTATTTTACATGAATTATAATAATCAATTAAATTTATATTTAATAAATCATCGGATGAAATTTCATTTTTATCTAATGCTATTTTAATACGCTTTTCTAGTTTATTTTTTAATAATGATAAATCTAATAAGTCTATTGCTCGAATACCTATCCTTTGATATTTATCTTGATAAGTTGGTCCTATTCCTTTGCAAGTAGTTCCAATCTTTGCTCCTGATTTTTCTTCGTTGATTTGATCTATTAATTTATGTAATGGAGTAACTATATGCGCGTAATAATCAATAATAATTCTATTAGTATAATCAATCTTATTATTATTTAAACATTCAATTTCTTCAACTATTCCATCAGGATCGACAACCATTCCTTTACCTAATATACATGTATTATTTTTTCTTAATATTCCAGTTGGTATTTGATGTAAAACAATTTTTTTATCATTAAGATAAACTGTGTGCCCAGCATTACTACCACCCTGATATCTTGCAACAACATTTGCTTTCTTACTCAGTAAATCAACAATTTTTCCCTTTCCTTCATCTCCCCATTGTCCTCCTACAATCACATTTATAGACATAATATTAATCTTCCTCCATTTCTATATTATACTTTTCTTCTAAGAATAATGTTACTGGGCTGGCAATAAATATAGATGAATATGTACCTAATATAACTCCAATAATTAATGCTATTGCAAATGGTTTTAATACATTTCCTCCATAAAAATACAATACAATAACAACTATTAATGTTGTCAATGATGTTACTAGTGTTCTATTTAAAGTTTGATTTAAAGAAGTATTAAAAATCTTTTTCTTATCACGATATGGATTTGCAGACATATTTTCTCTAATTCTATCATAAATTACAATTGTATCATTCAGAGAGTATCCTACAATTGTTAATAATGCAGCTATAATAGATATACTAATTTCCATATTCATAAAAATAAAAATTCCTAAAGTAATAAATACATCGTGTAAAAGAGCAAACAAACTCCCAATTGCATAATATCCATCAAATCTTATACTTATATATAATCCAATTAGCAATAAAGATGCGATAATAGCATTGCGTGCATTAATCTTTAATTCATCTCCTAGCTTTGGTCCAATTGATTCTATTTGATTAATTACATAATTATTACCATAAACTGTCTCTAATAAATCATTAATAATTTTTTCATCAGACAAATAACTCATTTTTAACAAAACATATGATTCTTCATTAGATTTAACTTCTACAACATTAATAGATTGATTCAAATTTTCTTCTAATACTTTGCGTAAATTGCTTAAATCAATCGTACCATCAACTGCAACATTAATAATAGTTCCACCTGTAAAATCAATAGAACTTTTAATACCCAAAATAAATAATGATAATACGCTTATAATAAATGCTAATAAAGATATAATAAACATAGTCTTAAAATATTTTACAAAGTTAAATTTAAAATTTTGGGTCATATGCTTAAATTTTTAATTTTATTAATCTTAAATAATGTTAAAAAAATTGTTTTAGTAAAAAATATTGCAGTAAACATTGAACATAAAATACCTACACTCAATGTAGTCGCAAATCCTACAATAGGGCCAGAGCCAAGAAATGATAAAATAAAAGCCGTTAAAAGTGTTGTAATATTTGCATCAAGAATAGTTACAAATGCTTTATTATATCCATTTTTAATAGCAGCATAATTTGGAGTTTTTGAATTAATTTCTTCTCTAATTCGTTCAAAAATAATTACATTAGCATCAACTGACATTCCTATTGTTAATAATAACCCCGCAATTCCTGGTAATGTTAAAACAGCATTCATTGTATATAAAACTGCAAATACAATAATAATATTACAAATAACTGCCAAATTTGCAATTATACCAGAACCCTTATAATATAGTAACATAAATATAAGAACCAGGAATAAGCCTATAATCATAGATTTTCCACCATCATCAATGGAGTCTTTACCTAGCGATGGACCTACATAATTTGTTTGTACAATAGATATAGGAGCGGGCAACTCTCCAGCCTTTAATACACTTGCAATATCTTTCGCCTCTTCCATGCTTTCAAATCCACTGATCTGAGTACTGCCAGAAGATATTTTATCTCTAATAAATGGTGCCATAAAAACTAGATCATCTAATATAATAGCAACCTGCCTATTAATATTTGCTCCTGTAAATTTACTCCATTTTTTTCTTCCTTCTTTATTCATATCTAAATTAACAACCCACTGTCCTGCATTATTATTACCCATATCGGCAACAACAGCTTTTGGTGTCTGTATCATACCGCCAGAAATTGCAGGATTTGAAGAAACTAAATATAATTTTTTATACTCAATATATTTATTGTCCTGATTATAATATGCGATAGATTTATTATCCCAAACAATTTTACTGTTTGATTTTATAAGATTATTAATTGCATCTAATTTAAGTAAATTTTTTATTGCTTGAACATTTTCTATATCAACTAAATATCCTTCAGATCCACCATCTGGAATCATAAGGCTGTCAATAGCTAAACTTCCATCCATATTAGAATCAATATAACCTTGTATTTTTATAATAATATCTGTTAGTTGATTTTGATTTTTAACTAAAGATAATTCAAAATCTGCTGTACGTTGAATATAATTTTTAGCTTTTGATATATCTGTAACACCAGCCAGCTCTACAACTAAACGATTATCACCTAATTTCTGAATACTTGGCTCACCAAGACCGTACTGATCATGGTCTTCAATTCTATTCCTCATAATATCTAAGATGCTTTGCATTGCATAATCATGCTGACTATTTATCTCTTGAATTACTTGATAATTATCAGATGATTTAGATAAATTAGAAAAATATTTATTTAATTTTATATTATTAGATTCACTATATAATTCAACTTCTTTAATTAATTTAGTATTATTATTATTAGCATTTCTTTGAGCACTTTTTAATATTTCATTGAATTTATTTTTTGATTGATTTGATAAATTTTTCTTAGATAATCGTTGTAAAAACAAATAATCATCGAGCTCTAAAATTATATTTAAACCACCCCTTAAATCTAAGCCTAAATTTAAACTTTGTTTTTGTTTTGATAAATTATTGAAAATATAATAATCAACAGATGGATAAATATAGTATAGTGAACTAACTATAGTACAAACAATAACTAGCCATCTCAATTTTAAATTATCTAACATTTAGGAAATTATATGTATATTAATATTCAATTAACAGTTTTTAGTTACTTAAATTTAAGAGTAATTTTTTACATAGATAAAACATTTTCTTTGAAAATTGTGAATATTGTATAAAAATATATCGAATTGTAATTTTTAAAATATTATTTTATTAAAATGAAATCATTTAAAACAAAAACTATTGCGGTATTAAATCAAAAAGGGGGAGTAGGGAAAACAACTTCTGCAGTTAATATTGCATCATTTTTAGCAATTACTGAAACTCCCGTTCTATTAATTGATATGGACCCACAAGCAAATGCATCAACAGGGATCGGAGTTTCTAATAAAAAACTTTCTATTTACGATTTATTAATCAATAATAAAAATATTAATAATGCAATACATAAAACTGATATTGATTTTCTAGATATTATTCCATCAGAATCAAAATTAGCTGGGGCAGAAATAGAGCTAGTTAGTATGTTTACTAGAGAAACTATATTAAAACAAATTATACAAAATATAAAAGGTAAATATAAGTATGTTATTATTGACTGCCCGCCATCTCTTGGGCTACTAACCATTAATGCATTAACAGCTAGTGATTCCATAATAATTCCGATACAATGTGAATATTATGCATTAGATGGTTTGTCACAATTATTAAATACTATAAGATTAGTACAAAAAAATCTAAACTCTAATTTAAAAATTGAAGGAATATTAATTACCATGTTTGATTCAAGATTAAATTTATCTCAACAGGTACTTAAAGAAGTTCAAGATTATTTTGGTGATAAAGTTTATAAAACATTAATTAATCGAAATGTAAAACTAGGGGAAGCTCCTAGTCACGGGAAACCAATTATCTTATATGATGCCTCATCAACTGGATCACAAAACTATATGAATTTAGTTTCAGAAATTTTACAAAATAATGACTAAAGTTTTAGGCAAAGGATTAGGCGCTTTAATTAAAAATTACAATTCAAATATTGAATCAGAAGAATTTAATCCTGAATTACCTATTAAAAAAATTGTTCCCAATAAAAATCAGCCTCGGAAAATTTTTGATGAAAAACAATTAAGCAGTTTAATTGAATCAGTAAAAGAAAAAGGAATTATTCAGCCAATTTCTGTTAGAAAAATTAATGATGATACATTTGAAATTATTGCTGGTGAAAGAAGATATCGAGCAGCAAAAACCATTAAACTTCATTCAATCCCAGCATATATTTT
>CAYVBB010000002.1:0-31178 GCA_964448515.1 uncultured bacterium
TTTACAAGTATTATTAGAGATGAACATGGTAAAAAAATGAGTAAATCTTTAGGAAATTCTCCAGATCCAATTGAACTATTTGAACAATATGGAGTTGATGCAGTTAGAGTAAGTATTTTATTAATTGCTCCCCAAGGGACAGATGTATTATTTTCAATAGATAGATTAGAGCAAGGTAGAAATTTCATGAATAAGATTTGGAATTCATCTAGATTTTTAATGATGAATATCAATGATGATATTAAAATAAAACCTTTTGAAAAAATTAAATTGAAAAACTTAGAATCTATTGATTTTTGGATTTTATCAAAAATGAATAAAACAATTGATTCTGTTAATAGCCAATTATCATCTTATAAATTAAATGAAGCAATTAAAACAATATATAATTTTGTTTGGAGAGATTTTTGTGATTGGTATATTGAATTTTCTAAGATTAGAATGTATGGAAATAGTAATGAAGAAAAAGAGACAACACTTTCAGTTGCAGTTTATGTTTTAAAAAACATATTACAATTACTACATCCGTATGCTCCTTTTATAACTGAAGAAATTTGGTCCTTTTTTAAAACTAAAGATGAAAACATTATAGTTAAAACACAATGGCCTATCGTTAATAGCAATATGATTAATAATGAAATTGAGGAAGAATTAAATTTTGTAATGAACATTATTTCTTCAATTAGAAATATTAAATCCGAGTTAAATATTTCGCCTAAAAAAGAAGCTGACTTAATATGTCGAGGCCCTGAGGATAAAATTAATATTATTAATAATAATAAAAAATATTTTCATTCTCTAACAAAAATAAAATCAATATTATTTGGAGAAAAAATTAATAAACCAAATCAATGTTCAACTGCAGTTGTAAATGATGTAGAAATATTTTTGCCTTTAGCTGGCCTCATTGATATCGATAAAGAAATTAATCGTTTAAAATCTAATATAGAAGATATCGAATGCAGGATGAATTCTGTAAAGAAAAAATTAGATAATAAAAACTTTATTAAAAGGGCTCCTCAGAATATAGTCAAACATGAAAAAGAAAAATTTGGTAATTATAAAAATGATTATGATAAACTGGTTAAAAATTTAAAAAGTTTAATGTCATAAATTTATTAATTTGAATAATTCTACTTACACATTTGATAAAAATACAGATATAAAATTTTTAAAAAGTGTTGGCCCAAAACGTGCCCAAGCATTATATCAGAATGATATCCATATTGTTTCTGATTTATTAAAACATTATCCTAGAAGATATTTAGATCGAACAAATATTAAAAAAATATCAGAATTAATTGTTAATGAAAAAGCAGTTGTTGTTGCAAAAGTTATTTCTATGAGTGTTAAAAGAACAAAAAAAGGTCAATTTTTCCAATTGACATTATCTGATACAAAACAAACTATACAGGGGTTATGGTTTCATGGGGTATCATGGATTATGGAAAAATTTAATGAAGGTGATATTGTAGCTCTTTATGGTAAAATTGAATTTTATCAGGGGTTTAGAATTATTCATCCAGAATTTGATATTTTAGATATAGATGATGATCCAATTAATACATCTAGGATTGTCCCTCTATATCCATCAAATAATGTTTTAAAAAAAGCAGGATTTGATACAAGAGGTATTAGACGTTTATTAATTCAAATTTTTAAAAAAAATAAAAAAATTCTTTTAGAATTTTTTAATTCTTCAATATTAAAAGCAGAAGGTCTTATTGATTTGAATAAATCATTTTATTTGATTCATAATCCTATTGATCAATATTCTATAGATACTGCGCTCTATAGATTGAAATTTAATGAGCATTTTTTTCTTCAATTAATGAAGGCATTAAATAAAAAAAAGATAGAATCTTATGAAGGAAAAGTATATAAAGAACTTGGGCAATATGCTATAGAAATTTATAAATCTTTAGATTTTAATTTAACTGAATCACAAATTAAGTCACTTAGAGATATTAGGTCAGATTTAAAATTAAAAAAACCAATGAATAGATTAATTCAAGGAGATGTTGGATGTGGAAAAACGATTGTTGCTGTTATTACTGCAGCTATTGTTGTTGGACATAATTCTCAAATTGCAATTATGGCACCAACAGAAATATTAGCTGAGCAACATTATAATAGCTTTGTAAAGCATTTTGAAAACTATGATATTTCATGTGAGTTATTGATTAGTAATATAAATCAAAAAGAAAAAAATAATATTTATGATAACTTAAAAAATGGTAAAATTAATATTATTGTGGGAACTCATGCCTTAATTCAAAAAAAGGTTAAATTTAAAGATTTAGGACTTGCTATTATTGATGAACAACATAGATTCGGGGTTGATCAAAGAAAAGGATTATTAGAAAAAGGTAATAATCCTAATGTTTTATCTATGACAGCTACCCCAATACCTAGAACTTTAGCTTTTACTATTCATGGTGATATGGATATTTCCTGGATAGATGAAATGCCTCAGAATAGAAAACCAATAAAGACAGAATTAATTTATGAAAAAAATATTAATACTGTTTATGAGCATATGAAAAAAGAGATGGACAAGGGTCATTATTGTTATGTTGTATATCCTCTTATAGAAGAGTCAGATAAAATGGATTTAAAAGATGCAAAGTCTGGCTTTGGATCTTTACAAAAAATATTTAGTAATTATAAATTAGGTTTTATGCATGGGAAATTATTAAAAGATGAGAAAAATATAATAATGAATAATTTTATTAATGGTAAAATTCAATGTTTAATTTCAACGACAGTAATTGAAGTTGGGATAGATCATAAAATGGCAACTATTATGGTTATTGAAAATTCAGAACGGTTTGGATTAACTCAATTACATCAACTTAGAGGTAGAGTTGGTAGAAGTGCTCTGCAATCATATTGTTATTTAATTCAAAGAAAGGATACTTTTAATTCAAATCAAAGATTAAAAATCATGGAAAAAACAATTGATGGATTTATTATATCAGATGAAGATTTGAAATTAAGAGGTCCTGGAGATTTCTTTGGGACTAAGCAGCATGGATATTTAAATTCTGGTTTAATAAATTTCAGTCAAGATAGAGAAATTATAAATAGAGCACGAAAACTTGCCTTCAAGATAATTGATGATGATCCAAAGTTAGAATTAGAAAAAAATAAATTAATTAAATCAGAATTCATGATAAATTATAAGGATATGTTAGAGTTTATTAATATTGGTTAAAATGTATAAAAATATAAATAAAATATTATTAGGATTATCATTTTCTATTCCTCTACTTGTTTATATTTTAACGATGGCACCGACTGTATCTTTTTGGGACTGCGGTGAATTTATTGCTACATCTTATATATTGGGAGTTCCACATCCTCCAGGAGCACCATTTTATTTATTGCTTGGTAATATTTTTAGTTCTTTACAACTATTTGATGATATAGGAGCAAGAATTAATTTTATCTCTCCTATTGCAAGTGCATTATCAGTAATGTTTTTATATCTAATTATCGTTTATTTAATTGAAGAATACAGAGGAAAAACAAAAGATAATTTTGATGCAATTATTAATTATGGAAGTGCTTTTGTAGCTTCATTAACTTTTGCTTTTACAGATTCTCAATGGTTTAATGCTGTTGAAGCGGAAGTCTATTCTGTTTCTACTTTTTTTACATCGATAGTAGTATGGATGATTCTTAAATGGTCAAGAAATCATAATGAAAATTGGAGTTTAAGGTATTTATTAATTATTATTTATATGTTAGGATTAGCAATTGGAGTTCATCTATTAAATTTATTAACGCTCCCTTTTATTATGTTAATTATATATTTTAAAAAGTTTGATTTTAAGCTAAAAACATTTTTTATCCCTGTTGTATTATCATTAATTATTTTTATAACCATTTATATAGGGATTATAAAAGGCATTCCAGATTTAATGAATAAATTAAATGGTAATTTATTTTTTATTGTTTTATTGCCAACTCTAATAATTATTTCAATTGGATTATTAATCTTAAAAAATAAAAATCAATCTCTAAAAATATATGCATATTGCATCTCAGCTCTTTCTTTTTGCTTAATGTTTTTTTTAATTGCAAATTCCTTATTAATTAAAAGTCCTTCGCAGTTGTCAGATAATATCCATGTAGAATTAATTGATATTCAAAATAAAATTGATTCATATGATAAAGAGATATATAAATTAACAAATCAAATAGATAATAGCCCTGGAACTATTAATCAGCAAGGATTAAGAGATAGAGTTAATTCAATTATTGTAACACGAAATAATCAAGTAGATAAATTTAAATATTTGTATGATGACTATATTACTTTTGAAAAGATAAAAAATAATCTATCATTTTTTGATCTTTTAAAATGGCAATCAAGAATAAACTTATTCTTAATAGCCTTATTAATAGTATTAATTTGCTTTATATTTTATCGCTCATATAATCTTTCAAGTCATAAATTCGAATTAGTTAATAAATTTATATTTTCAAGTTTACTATTAGTTTTAATCGGTTATTCAACATATATATTAATATTTATTAGAGCAGAGCAATATCCTCGTATAAATGAAAACAATCCTAATACAGTTGATAGGGCTTTATCATATATGAATAGGGATCAGTATGGAGATTGGGAAATTCTGAATTGGAAGTCAACAATGTCAAGGCCAGAAAATACAAATTGGAAAAGATATACATTAGATAAAAATAATCCTACATTTAATGAACAAATGAGTTTTTTCTTTAATTACCAAATTAATGAAATGTATTTAAGGTATTTTGCATGGCAGTTTATTGGTAGAGGTGATAAAGAAAATTTTCCATGGCACATCAATGATTTAAATGGCAATTTAATTGGAAATGAAAAATTAGATGGAATAAATATGTTTAGATATGGTTTGCCATTAGCATTTTTATTGGGATTATTTGGTTTATTTTTTCATTTTAGGAAAGATCCTAAAAGAGCATTTGCAGTCTTAAGTTTATTTTTAGCTACTGGATTATTAATTATTATTTATTTGAATCAATATGATCCTCAACCAAGAGAAAGAGATTATTCTTTTGTAGGGAGTTTTTTTACTTTTTCAATCTGGATAGGAATTGGATTAGCCACTGTTTTAGAAAAAGTCAAGAATTTTGTTGAAAATAATAATATATCATCTATTATTTTATCATCTTTTTTAATAATAATATTTATTTTTATGCCAATGAAAATTTTAGCAACAGATTATTTTGAACATAATAGAAATGATAATTATGTTGCATGGGATTATGGATATAATTTGCTTAATTCTTGTGAACCAAATGGGATTATTTTTACTAATGGAGATAATGATACATTCCCATTATGGTATTTGCAAGAAGTAGAAAACATTAGACGTGATGTAAAAGTTGTCAATTTGAGTTTATTAAATACACCCTGGTATATTGAACAACTAATGGAACATGAACCTCAATTAAAATTTGATTTTAGTAATGATATGTTTAGTGATGATCTTTATAAAATTGATCCTTGGTATGCAACAGAATCTGCATTTGAATTATGTGGTAAAAAATTCAATGATGAAGAATCATGGAATAAACTAGAATGTGAATTAAATGTTAATAGTAATATTATATCTTTTAATATTAGGCCAACACTTATAGGTAGACTATTAAGAGTGCAAGATTATATGATTTTAAAAATAATTAATGATATAAATATTAATAGACCAATTTATTTTGCAGCAACAGTTGCTCCAAATAATCAGATAGGATTAGATCGTTATTTATCAATGGAGGGGATGACATATAGAATTATTTTGGATAAGGATAAAAATAAAATTGATTCTATAAACTATAAAAAAATGAAACAAAATTTAACTCAATCTAATTTAGATGAGATAATTATTTCTAAAGACGATTATAATAAAACTATAGATAATAATCAAGGTGTATATAGATATTCAGGTCTTAATAATGATAATATTTATTTTAATGATAATATTCAGCGTTTAGTTCAAAATTACAGGATCGGATTTATTCGGTTAGCTCAAAATGATATTAAAAAGGGTGATTATTCTGAAGCAGAAAAATTAATCTCTATGATGGATAAATATTTTCCTCAAGATATGCTTAATATTGAACCAGGACTTGTTGTATTGATAAGTGATTCTATTTATGGAGCTTCAAATAATAATATAAAGCAATTAGAGATTTTAAAACGTTTATTTAGTAAAGAGATTGATATTCAAACTGAAATATATCTTCTTCATAAATTAGCTGAACTTGATGATATGGAGTTTGTTAAAAAAAGAGCAACAGCTCTATATACAGAAAAATTTGATAAATTAAATTTTGAGTTACAAAAATATATTGGAGATATTTTATCTGATAATTTAGAATCTAATGATTTTATTTCTTATTGTAATAAAATATTTGAAAACCATAAGCCTATTGGATTATTGTATTCTATTGTTAGGGTTTATGATGAATCTGGAGAATCAGAAAAAGCAATTAGTCTTATCCAAGATTTTCTTGATGAAAATCCGGATAATATTGAGCTTATTCAATTGTATGATTATTTAATTCAAATTAATTCAATTAATTAATTATGAATAAAGTTTCAATTATTATACCTCATTATAATAATTTCCCAATTCTTGACCAATGTTTAAAATCACTAGAAAACATAACATATAGTAATGTAGAAATTATTGTTATTGATAATAATTCATATGATGATAGTTTTCACAAGGTTAAAAATAATTACAAAAATATAATATTAAAGAAATCTCCAAAAAATTTGGGATATGCTGGTGGTTGTAATTTAGGAGCAAGTTTTGCTACAGGTGATTATTTGCTATTTTTAAATAATGACACAGTCCAGGAACCTGATTTTTTAAATCATATGGTTGTTAGTTTAGATAAAAATGAAAAAATTGCATCAGTTCAACCTAAAATAAAAAATTTTAATAATAAGGATTTATTTGATTATGCTGGTGCATGTGGCGGATATATTGATTATTTAGTTTTTCCCTTTTGTAGAGGTAGAATATTTGATACTGTTGAGGAGGATATTATGCAGTATGAAAAAGCTAGAGATGTATTTTGGACTTCAGGTACTGCTTTTCTAACAAGAAAATCTATTTTTATGGATATTGGTGGCTTTGATGAAAAATTATTTGCACACATGGAAGAGATAGATTATTGCTGGAAATCTTATTTAGCTGATTATAAATGTATTGTTAACCCAAAATCAGTTGTTTATCATGAAGGCGCAAAAACATTAGGCTATGGTTCCCCATATAAAACATATTTAAATCACCGTAATAGTTTGATTTTACTATTAAGTAATTATCAATTGATAAATATAGTTAAAATATTTCCATTAAGGATAATTTTAGAAATTATTTCATCAATAAAGGATTTATTTAGTTTAAGAATATTGCATTTTTTCTCTCATTATCTTGCAATTTTATCATTGTTTAATATTCCATATTTATTTAGAAGAAGAAGATTAGTTAATAGAATACGAATTAATAATGATACTTATTTATTCAATAAAAAAATTATTTATTCAAATAGTATAGTTTGGAATTATTTTGTTAAAAGAAAATATTTTTTTAATGATATTATTAGTTGATGATTGTGCCGAGGAAGAGACTCGAACTCTTACGCTGTTAAGCACTGGTTCCTAAGACCAGCGTGTCTACCAATTCCACCACCCCGGCAACTAAATCAAGGCTCAAATTTATATAAGTTCATATATAAAAACATACTTAATAATTAATACTCAAGTTAAAAAAATAATTATTTTGTTTGCCGTTATAGATAGGATTATTTGTTGAGGTCCACATGAAATTCATAGGACCTAATATAGTTTTAATTCTTAATCCAATTCCATGACTTGTTAGATTATTATGTATATCACCATTATGCTTAAATTCAGATTCATATATATTATTATATAAAAATCTTATGGTGGTACTATTTTTATAATCTATATTTATTTCTAATCCATGAGAAAACATTTTATTTACAAATAGATTAAACTGACTATATGAAAGAGTTCTATCATAAGGCATATAATGTATGCTTTTAGATACTAATAGATTATCACTATGATTCAAATTGCTATGAATTATATCTCCATAATATTTAATCCTAAATATATGAGATATAGGGATATAATGATTGAATTCTAATTTCCCTAAATAGTATTTATATTTGTTTTTACTTTTTTCAAATGAATATTTGTAATTATACCCTGCTTTTGGATAGAGGACATCATCAATTTGATCTATATTTAAATTAAAGCTATAATAAGAAAGATTTTCTGATTCTGATGAAGATTGATAATTTATTTTTTGCTTATGGATTCCAAAATCTATGTATCCATATTGTTTGAAATTAACAATAGTATTAAATGAGTAATCTCGAATATATATGTTTTGCTTATTAATAGAGTTGTCAGGATTATAAAAACTAATTTCTTTTTTTATATTACTTAATCTAATAACAGGTATAATTTTTGATTGGTAGTTAAAATTTTCAATATAATAAATACTCATATTGTTTTCTTTAATAGTATTGCCCACTTTAATTTGATCAGTTATTCTAAATTTATTTATTGGTTTATTTATTAAATCAAATTTTATATCTCCAATTATTTTATAATAGTCATGCCATCGCCCAGCAAGCTTCATTCTATTATTAGCATTTTCTTTTATAATAAATTTTATATCAGCTTTATTATTATTATTGTTTTGTATTTCATATCTAATATTTTGGAATAAATCTAAATTATAAGCTTTATCAATATTACTTCGTAGATTATTAAAATCTATTATATCTCCTTTTTTTACATTCAGTATTTCTTTAATAAATGATTTTGATATTTTTTTATTTCCTTCAATAAAAATATTATCTATAATTATTTTTGGTGCATCTTCTATATTTATGATTAGATCATATAAATCTTTATTTTTATAGAGTTTATAATGAAAATTGATATATTTTTTAGATTTTCTTATTTTAGATATTTTATCTAAAAATAAATCTTTTGTTATAGAAAATTGAGATTCTGATTCTGGGAAAAGTGATATTTTATCAATATGATCATTTGATTTTATTAATATATTACCAATAGTAAATGAATCATTTGGGATAGAAGATAGAATTATTGATTTTTCTTTAATATTTAAAGTTTTTTGTAATTCTATAAATTTATCAATTTTTTTATATGCTGCTTTTTTGCCGATTATATAAATATCATTAAGAGTATTTTTATCGAATGAAAGAGTAGAATATTTTAGACTTTCTGGTTCAATTAAAATATCTGTATGATATAGATTTTCTATTCTTTTTTGAAAACCATTTAATAAAATTGATTGCGATAGGACATCAAATACAGTGTTTATATCACTACTTTTTCGTTTTGAAAAAGAAACATTGATGCCAATAATAATATCAGCTCCAAGATTTTTAGCAATATCTGAAGGAAAGTTATTTGATACTCCACCATCAATTAATAAAAAATTATTATCTTTTACAGGATGAAATACAGAAGGGATAGATGCGCTTGATCTGAGAGCTTTTGATAAAGAACCATCTTTAAAAACAATTTCTTGACCTGATAATAAATCTACAGCATTACATCTAAATGGTATTGGGAATTTATCAAAATTATTAATTAGTTCATAAACACCAACTTTATCACTAAGGTTCATATAAACAGCATGTCCATTTGTTAGAGCCATTGGTGTTTGTGGTGTTATGCCTGAAAGATTAAATTCAATTGGATATTTATTATAATCACTTTTTTGAAAAAAATATAAATCTGTTCTTTTTTTATAATTAGATAATACTATATCCCAATCTGTTTTAAATGCTTCATTAGAAATTTCATCCCCAGAATATCCCATTGAATATAGTGCTCCAGATATTGAACCCATACTTGTCCCCACGATATAATCTACTGGAATATTCAAAGAATCTATAATTTGTAAGGTTGGTATTTGAGCTATACCTTTAGCTCCACCTCCAGATAAAACAACAGCAATTTTAGGCCTATCTTCAGAAATCGCGCAAAAAATTAGACTAAGATATATTATTGTTACATATTTTTTCATTTATTAACTTAAAAACTATTATAATTAACTCAGTAAATTATAATAAATTTATAACTGTAATTCTAACCTTAAATAAAATGAGAGTAAAATGGAATTAAAAGAAGAAATAATCAATGATATTAATAATAATAGAATTATGCTTTATATGAAGGGAACTAAAGATAGGCCAATGTGCGGTTTTTCAGCAACCATAGTTAAAATATTAAATTATTATGATGTTGATTTTGAGGCAACTAATGTTTTAGAAAATCCAAATATTAGAGTTGAATTATCAAAACATTCTAATTGGCCAACAATACCACAATTATTTGTTGAAGGTGAATTAATCGGGGGTTGTGATATAGCATTAGAAATGCATCAGCAAGGTCAGCTTAAGTCAGTTTTAACAAAAGATATTTAAGATAAAATTTTTATTATTTTTAATAAACTTTTTTTCAATAAATCAACTTCTTCTGAAGTATTATAATAATATAGACTTACTCTATTTATAGATTCTAAATTAAATTTATTTAAAATTGGTTGAGCACAATGGTGTCCAGATCTAATACAAATCTTTGATGTATCTAATAATTTCGCAATATCATATGCATGTATTTGATTAATTGAAAAGGATATAACTGGACCATTATTCCTATTATATGAATATAATTTAATTTCTGGTATAGACTGTAAATTTTCAATTAAGTATAAATAAAGTTCATGTAAATAATTATGCATATCATTATAGCTGTAATTGGTATAAAACTTAATTGCTTCACATAAACCAATTGCTTGAGCAATATTTGGAGTCCCAGCTTCAAACTTAAATGGAGATAAGCTATATGTTGACTTCTCCATACTGACATCTTTAATCATATGTCCACCTGTTAAAAATGGTTCCATTGAATTAAGTAAATCCTTTTTTCCATAGAGTACACCTACTCCAGTTGGTCCCATTATTTTATGACCAGAAAAAACTAAATAATCACAATTTATTTTTTTAACATCTATTGGTATATGAGAAATACTTTGCGCTGCATCAATTAGAGTTAGAATATTTTTTTTGTTAGCAATAGAAATAATTTTTTTTATAGGATTTATTGTCCCCAATACATTTGACATATGAGTTATTGATATCAATTTTGTTTTATTTGTAATTAGGTTTGATAAATTAGAAATATCTAATTCCCCTTTATTGTTTAAGGGTATATATTTTAAAATAAGGTTAAATTTTTTTGATATTATTTGCCAGGGAATAATATTACTATGGTGTTCCATTTCAGTAATTAAAATTTCATCATTTTTATTAAAAAAATTAAATCCTAAACTATAAGCAATTAAATTAATTGATTCTGTTGTGCTTTTTGTAAAAATTATTTCCTCATCTTCAGCATTAATAAATTTTGAAATGGTTTTTCTTGAATTTTCATATTGTAGCGTTGCTTCTTCTGCAATTTGATAAGTTCCTCTATGAACATTTGCATTAGATTTTTTATAAAAATTAGAAATAGAATTAATAACTGAATTTGGTTTTTGAGTCGTAGAAGCATTATCTAAATAAATTAATTTATTATTAATTATAGGGAATTCTTTTCTATATTTATTTACATCAAATTTCATCTACATCATCCCTAATTTTAATTTAGCTTCTTCTGTCATCATATCTTGATTCCAAAGAGGCTCCCATACGACTTCAACTAAAACATCTTCTACAAAACTAATGCCTAAAACCTTATCTTCTACATCTTGTGCAATTACTGGCCCCATACCACATCCAGGAGCAGTTAAAGTCATTTTAATCTTTATTTTATATTTACCAGAATTTAATTTTTCAGATTTCAAATCATAGACTAAGCCTAAATCAACTATATTTACTGGAATTTCAGGATCATAGCACATCTTTAAAATTTCCCAAATATGTTTTTCATCATAGTTTAATATATTTTCCTCTTTTTTAATAATCTGTTCTTTTTGACCTATAGCTTTTGCAAATTTACCATTTACCTTTACAAGGTTTCCATTAACATATAAAGTAAAATCACCTCCTAAAGATTGAGTAATTTTTGCTCTAGTTCCTCTTTTTAATTTTATTGCATCTCCAGATGGAATTAGATGAGCACTACAATCTTCTAAAACTTCTATAAAGTCATCATTTTTCATATTCATTAATTTGTTCTTTTATTTTATTTAATGCATTTAAAAATCCATTTGTACGTTGACTTGTAATCGATTTATCAAGACCTATTTCAGATAATATTTCTATAATTGATAAATTAAAAATTTCATTCTTTGTTGAATCGTTTATAATGTATTCTAAAATACTAAGTAAACCTTTTACAATAAATGCCTCAGAATTTGTATTTATTTTATATTTATTTTTATTTTTTTTAACATATACCCAGGCAAGTGAAGCACAGCCTGGAATTTTATATACATCTGATTTATAGGTGCTATCAAAAGAATCATTTTTTTTACCAAATTCAATTATCTCAGTATATTTATCTAATGGATCATCGAATATAGAAAAAATATTTTTTATTTCATGTATTCTTTTTCTAGTTGACATTTTTAATCCATAAATTTATTTGTTTATTTATTATTTTTAGTGCTCTTTGATCTCTTATTTTATCTATCAGATTAGATAAAAAACTATTTATCAGCATTTTTTTTGCTTGTTCAAGTTTAATTCCTCTAGATTGCATATAAAATAATGCATCAGAATCAATCTCTCCTGTAGTTGAGCCATGTGAACATTGCACATCATCATTATTTATAATTAATTGAGGGTTTGATTGAATAGATGCACTTTTTGATAAGAGCATATTTTTATTACTTTGTGATGCTTCAGATTGGCTGCATTTTTTATTTATAATTGTTTTAGCATAAAAGATTCCCTTAGAATATTCGTTTAAGATATTATTATAATTAAGATTACTGATAGTATGTTTTTTATTATGATTTATTTCTACATAATTATCAATATGATTTTTTTCATTAAGCAATCCAACGCCATTAAAATTACAGGTGCTATTTTTTTTATTAAGACTAATATAGTAATTATTTTTAATTAACTCTCCAGATATGTTAATAGTATAAAAGTTTAGAGTTGAGTTTTTATTTATGTTAGCACTTAAATTTAAAATTTTTGTAGCATTTGGCTGATTAGAGTGAATGATAAAGTCAACATTTGAATTATCATCTAGATATAATTCATAAACTGAATTGTTTTTGATCTTTTTAATATTTTCTTCATTTAAAAATATTGTTGTTTTAGAATGTTTATTAAAATTAAAAATCATTCGATCATTAGTAAAATTATTTTTTGAATTTGTTTCTATTTCATTATTAATAAAGATATATGCATCATTAGAATTTTTCTTTATATCAAAATAATATCCATTATGGAAATAAGCTGTATTATATAAAATGAATTTATTTTCTTGAGGTATTATTTTGTTAAAAAATTTTAGATAAAGCTCATTTTTTTCTTTTATTAAATAACTTAAAGAGAGCATTTCAATTGAGTCACTTTTTTTTATAGTAAATGGATTTTTTGAAATATTTTTTTTCTTAAAATTGAAATTTGCTAAATAATTAAAATTAGTATATTTCCATTGCTCTTTATTTAGGAATGTGAAAGTATCGATTTTATTTATTAAATCATTTTTTAATTCTAATTTATTTTTCAAGCCAACCATAGCCTTCTTTTTCTAATTTTAATGCTAGTTTTTGATCTCCAGATTCAACTATTTCTCCATCTAAAAGTACATGAACAAAATCAGGGTCTAAATATTTGATTATTCGATAATAGTGCGTTATTAATAAAAATCCATTATTATTAGATTTAAAACTATTAATTCCATTAGCAACAATTTTTAAAGCGTCTATATCAAGTCCTGAGTCAGTTTCATCTAAAATAACTAATTTAGGTTCTATTAAAAGCATTTGTAATATTTCGAATCTTTTTTTCTCTCCACCAGAAAATCCATCATTAACAGATCTTCTTGCAAAAGATTCATCTAGTCCAACTAGTTGCAATTTTTCTTTAAATATTTTTATGAATTCGCCTGAACTATATTCCTCTTTTTTCTGATGTTTCCTAATTGAATTTACTGCAGCCCTTAAAAAATGCATTGTATTTAAACCAGGGATTGATATAGGATATTGAAATGACATGAAAATACCATTAAGGGCTCTATCTTCTGTGCTCATTTGCAATAAATTTTTATTATTGTATGATATTTTACCCCTATTGATATCATATCCTTCTTTACCAGCAATTATATTTGAAAGAGTACTCTTACCTGTTCCATTTCTACCCATTATTACATGCAATTCCCCTTTATTTATATTTAAATTAATATTTTTTAAAATATTTTTATCATCAATACCAACATTTAGATTATTTATTTTTAACATTTATCCTACCGAACATCCTTCCAGGCTTATTTCCATTAACTTTTGAGCTTCAATAGCAAATTCCATTGGTAATTTTTTAAAAACATCTTTGCAAAACCCATTAATAATTAAAGATATTGCATTTTCTGTTGAAATGCCTCTTTGATTACAATAAAAAAGTTGATCTTCACCTATTTTAGATGTTGTTGCCTCATGTTCTATTTTAGATGAAGCATTTTTTATATTTATATAGGGCTGTGTATGTGCACCACATTTATTTCCTATTAATATTGAATCACATTGAGAAAAGTTTCGAGAATTTGTTGCATTTTTCATTATTTTTACTTCTCCACGATATGTTTGCTGACCATTTCCAGCAGAAATCCCCTTAGATATAATTGTACTTTTTGTATTCTTACCTAAATGAATCATTTTAGTCCCAGTATCTGCTTGTTGATAATTATTACTAAGTGCTACTGAGTAAAATTCTCCAATTGAATTATCTCCTTTTAAAATACAGCTTGGATACTTCCAAGTTAAAGATGATCCTGTTTCTATTTGTGTCCATGAAATTTTTGAATTAGCTCCTTTGCAATGTCCCCTTTTTGTTACAAAATTGTATATGCCTCCTTTACCATCTTTATCTCCAGGGTACCAGTTTTGAACAGTTGAATATTTTATTTCTGCATTATCTAAAGTAACTAATTCAACAATAGCTGCATGCAATTGATTCTCATCTCTCATTGGAGCAGTACAACCCTCTAAATAGCTTACATATGAATTGTCATCAGCAATAATTAAAGTCCTTTCGAATTGGCCTGTATTGGCAGCATTTATCCTGAAGTAGGTTGAGAGTTCCATAGGACATTTTGTATTTTTAGGGATATAAACAAAAGAACCATCACTAAATACTGCTGAATTTAAAGCCGCATAATAATTATCTATTGATGGAACAACAGTTCCTAAGTATTTTCTTACTAATTTTGGATATTTTATAACTGCTTCAGAAAAAGAACAAAAGATTACCCCAGCTTTTTTCAAAGTATCTTTAAATGTTGTTGCAATCGAGACACTATCAAAAACTGCATCAACAGCTACATTAGATAGCATTTTTTGTTCATCTAATGGAATTCCTAGTTTATCATATGTTTTTAATAATTCGGGATCAACCTCATCTAAACTTTTTAATTTCTTTTTTTTTGGTGATGAATAATAACAAATATCATTAAAATCAATTTTAGGATAGTTTAAGTTTTGCCAATTTGGCTCCTTCATTTTTTTCCATTTACTATATGCCTTTAACCTAAAATCTAATAACCATTTTGGTTCATCTTTAATTTTAGATATAGATTTAATAATATTTTCATTTAATCCATTGGGTAATCTGAATTCATCTATATCAGTTTTAAATCCATATTTGTATTCACTATTTGAAATATCTGATAATTGTTTTTTGGTTTGTTTTATTTTGTTCATTTTATTTAAAAGGCTATATCTTTAAGTTTAACTTTGCTTAAAATATTCTTAATGTTCTTATTGATTTTATTAATTGGGTCTTTAATGTTGCAGCAATCAATTAAGTTGCAATCTTCATTTGCTGAGCATTGACTTATGCCAACAGGTCCTTCAATATCTTCAATAAATTGAATTAGATTTACATTTTTAATTGAATTATTAATTGAATATCCTCCTTTAGGTCCTCTTATTGCATTAATATAATTTTTTCTGGATAGTTTTTGCAATGTTTTGGCCATTATCTCTTTAGGAATATTATATTGATTAGCAATATAGCTTGATGAGCATAGAGATTCTATATTGCTCATATGTTTTATCGCTATCAATGCATATTCAGCTGTTTTAGTAATTTTTAACATATTATATACGAGTTAATTTATCGTATATAATTTAAGTAGAGAATAAATCTAATAAAAGTTTTATTTAATGAGGTTTAATCCGCGTTTAATAACCTTAGATTCAGAATTTTTTTTATTTATAAATTTATTAAATGATTTTTTAATTTTATTTGTTATTTCTACACTCGAATATGTATTAGATATTTCTAATAACTCATATAGAATTAACCATTCATCAGGGTATTTATTGATAGCTTTATTAAATATTTTCAATAATTTTTTATCTGAGTATTTTCTAGTCAAACCCTTAGATTGTTTATGTAATTTATTTAAGCCAGTATTATTGCATGACTGTTTTTTATTAAGGTTTTCATAGTTTGATTTTTTATATTCTTTTTTATTATAGTTTAATTTATCTGCAACTCCTCCATATACAGAATTAATGGATTCTCCACAGATTAAATCAAAATCACCCCATTCAGGTTTAAATAAAAACTTGCGATTATATTTAACAGTACAATTATTAAACTCAATAATAATAATTTTTGATAATTTCTTATTAATTTTTTTTATAGTTCCTATTAATTTTATTCCACTAGAAAATTCTAATTTAATAGTTTTATTAATTTTTATATTTAATTTCTCAATTTCATCATCTGATAATTTATCGATAGATTTATTATATGTTTTTAATTTACCAATAGGGCAAGAATATCCATCGGGGTGATATTTTGTTCCATGATTTTTTAGCTCTTTTTCATTAAAGCTTAATTGTGTCTCCCCAATAGTTTTAATAAAAATGGGTATATTATTTTTTGATATAAATGTTTCAACAATTCCTGATATCTGAATATTTTGATCAATTTCAATTGTACATAATGTTTTGGCTTTTATTGCTTGTTTTAATCCATATTCACCTCCAATTTTGTATGACATTTTATTTGAAATTTGTTCTAATACTTTTGAAAGTTGTTTGAAGTTTTTTGTAATGAAGAGTTGAGGTTGTTGCTCTGTTATATCATATTTATAGTTAATGCAATCAATTGAAAAAGGTATTTTCATAATAGTATTATTTAAACAATTTTCACTTTCTTCTACAGAAGAAAGAAGACCAGCACCATAAATTTTGTAATTATTTATATCTCCAATTAGACCATATTCAACTGTCCACCAATTCATTCTAGTAAGTAAAGCAGATTCACTTGTATATGTAATGCTTTGATATGCTTTTTTTAATTTCATATTATGTTTTTTTATATCATTTTTAGATGCATTATGTTTTTCTTTTATATCTGAAAGAGGTCTTATTGCATAGTATAGTTCCATATCTTCTGATGACATAATAGCTTTATTAGCAACCTCGCCATAATTAATTAAATAGTTTGAATAATCTTTATTGGCAATTATTGGAGCATGTCCTGCTGCTTCGTGAACTATATCTGGAGCTGGTGTATATGTTAAATGTTTATGAGTTCGCATATCGGCAGCTATAGGAAGTATTTTAAGTGATTGAAATTCCATAAATGCATTGGGTGGAATAAAACCTCGTACAGGGATAGCTGCCCAGTCAAATTTATTTAATTTATTATTAATATTACTAATTTTTGGAATTTTATTTAAGGTAATTCCTGTTTTATTTAATCCATCTAAGTAAATTTTATGACCATGTTTTTTAAAAAAATCAATAGAAATTTTCATAATAAAACGCCAAGTCGATTGATTGATTTCATTATATTGAGAATAATTTTGGCTAACAATATATTTTTTTAAGTGTTTTGGTATTATATTTTTTATTGATTTCATATTACTATAAAAAAGTGCTTAAATTTAATCAATAATGTTTATTTTAATTAATAATTTATAATTACCTTTTGATTAACCTAATAACATACTCTTTTTTAAGAATCTTCAGTTTTATTTTATCATTAATACCTAGAAAATTTTCTCTTTATATTGGCTCTTTTTTTGGATCATTAATATTTTATGTTTTTCCACTAAGAAGTAAAGTTGCGAAGATTAATTTATCGATAGCATTTAAAAATAAAAATAATAAAGAAATAAATAGTATTTTAAAAAATACTTATAAGCATTTTGGTAAATTAATGATAGAGTTTATTAGAATGTATAGTAGTAGATTAGATGATACAACAATTAAATTTGATAAAAGCTACGAGAATCATTTATTATCTGATAATGGAATAATATTTATGACAGCTCATTTTGGTAACTGGGAAGTTATTACATCATTACTTCATAACTATAAACATGTAACCGCGATAGCTAGGCAGCAAAAGAATAATGGAGGAGACAAATTTTTTAATGAATCTAGATTGCTGGATAATGTTACATTAATTTCTAATAAGGGTTCTAAAAGAAAAATGCTTAGATCTTTAATAGATAAGAAAATATTATTAATTGCAAGTGATCAGAATGCTAAAAAACATGGAACTTATATTGATTTTTTTGGAGAACCGTGCTCCATTCCAAAAGGGGCAGGACATTTTTATAGCTCAACTAAGTCAAAATTATTAATTGGCTTTTGTATTTTAAAAGAAGATTTAACTTATTTTTTAGATATTCAAAATATTGAATTGAAAAATAAGTCTGAACAAAAACAAGATATAATTGTAGAAATAAATACAATATATTCAAAAATGCTTGAAGATATTATAAAAAAATATCCTGAACAGTATTTTTGGTTCCATAAAAAATGGGATAAAAGGATTTATAAATAATGATTTACGAAGCAATAAATAAAAATATAAATAAAGCAGCTCAATTTCTGCTAAGTGGAGAAATAATAGTTTATCCAACAGATACTTTGTATGGATTTGGAGTTGATGCAACAAATGTAAATGCAATTAATAAATTAAATGAATTAAAAAAAAGAATTCAGCCTTTAAGTATAATTGTAAGTTCGAATAAGATGTTACACAATTATTGTATTATTGATAAAAATAAAATTGATTTAAAAAAATATTTCCCAGGGCCTTACACTTTGTTATTTAATAAAAATAATAAATTACCTGATATATTAACAATAAATTCTAAAAAAATTGGAATAAGAATTCCTAAATCAGATTTTACAATAAAATTAGTTGATACTATGAATAAGCCAATTGTTACAACAAGTATTAATATTCATAATCAAGATTCATTGAATGATATAAATCAGATTAAGAAAAAATTTCCGAATTTAAATATTTTTTCAGGTTCAGTAAATGAGAATTCAAAAGGGTCTACAATAATTGATTGTACTGATAAATATAATAAAGTTATAAGACAGGGAGATGGAATTTGAAAACATTAATAAGATTAGCATCTTTTTTTAAACCATATAAATTTATTTTATTTATATCAATTGTTGCTTCAATATTATACGGTTTATTTAATGTTGCTTCTTTATGGATTGTGGGGACATTAATAGGGAATCTATTTGGTTCAGAGGCATTGAATAATCAAAGTTTTAGTGGTCTTAATGGTAAAATTAATTATTTCTTTTCTAATTTAATTTCTTCTGAATCACAAATTGTTCAGCTTAAGATGATTTGTATATTTTTATTTGTCACATTTTTATTTAAAAATATATTTTATTATATAAACTGGGTAAGTATCTCTTACATTCAATTGAATATTATTAAAAATTTAAGAAATAAATTTTATAGTTCTATTCAAAGGTTTTCTTTACAATTTTTTGATAAAAATAAAACTGGAGAAATACTTTCTATCATGTTAAATGATATTAATTGGATAAAAGTAGCATTTAATAAATCATTACAAGTCTTTATTAATGAATTAATAAGTATTATTATTTTAGTTTATATGCTATTTCTTATAAGCCCTTCTCTAACATTGTTAATTTTATGCACGGTGCCTGTTTCTGGATTTCTTATTTTAAAAATAAGTCAAAGTATTAAACGTAAAGTAAAACGAGCAAGTATTCAAATTGCAGATATATCAAGTTATGCTGAAGAAAAAATTATTGGAATCAAAATAGTTAAAGCATTTAACATGACGTCAAAAGAAATTTCAAATTTTGTAAAAGAAAATTATAAATTTTTTAGATTAGAATTTAAGCATCAGAGATTATTTGGACTTACAACCCCTATAAATGATATTATAGGAGTAAGCTTAGGGGTATGTCTTCTTTGGTATGGGGGGCAAGAAGTTTTGGTTTATAATAAGATGTCTTCAGATGATTTTATGAGATTTATAATTTTTCTATTTGCAATGTTGCAGCCTGCAAGAAAACTTGGGAATAGTATAGCTACAATCCAAACAGGCTTAGCATCCTCTGAAAGATTATTTTTTATGATTGATCAGCCATATAGAAGGTCTAATGAAGAAGGACTAGAAAAAATGGAAAAATTTGAAAATAAAATTGAAATTAATAAATTAAATTTTTCTTATTCAAATAATTCAAAAAATATTTTATCAAATATTAATTTAACTATTAAAAAAGGAGAAAAAATTGCTCTTGTAGGTACAAGTGGTTCAGGAAAAACAACTCTTACTAATCTTTTATTAAAATTTTATGATTATAATGCTGGAGATATAAGGATAGATAATAAATCATATAATGAAATTAATACAAAATCTGTAAGGAATTTAATTGGCCTTGTATCTCAAGAGCCAATATTATTTAATAATACAATAAAAAATAATATCATATACGGTCATGATAAGGTGTCAAATGATAAAATAATTGCAGCTGCTAAAATTGCTAAGATTGATGAATATGTTTCATCTTTGGATAAAAAGTATGATACTTTTATTGGCGAGAGAGGATCTTTATTATCTGGGGGGCAAAAACAGAGGTTATCTATAGCAAGAGCAATTATAAAGAATCCACCCATCTAAGTATTTGACGAAGCAACATCTTCGTTAGATACAGAACAAAAGGTTCAAGAGGCAATTGATAATCTTGTTAAAGATAGGACTGTAATTATGATTGCACATAGGTTGGCAACTATTAAAAATGTTGATAGAATTATTGTATTAAAAGATGGTGAGATTAAAGAAACTGGTTCACATGATGAATTGATTGAAAAAAATGGATATTATAAAAAATTATATAATATTCAATTTAAGGATAATAATGAATAGTGTAATAATTTTAGGGAGTGGTATTAGCGAAAGGTTTGGTGCTGATATCCCTAAGCAATTTATTGAATTTAATAATAAAAAAATAATAGAGTATTCTATAAATACTTTTTTAAATCACAAAAAGGTGAGTGAAGTAATTATAGTTGTTCCTCTTAAATGGATAGATATTATTAAAAAAAAATATATAGAATGCAAGGTGGTTGAAGGAGGTCAGACTAGATTTCAATCCATGCTTAATGGATATAATGAAATATCTCGTAAATCAGAAAATATTTTAATACATGATGCAGCTCGACCTCTAGTTTCTAAAGAAATTATTGACAACTGTATTGATTACTTGAATAGTTATGATGCAGCATGTCCATATATAGATATTATAGATTCTATAATATCTAAAAATAATAAATCAATAAATTATTTGAATAGAGATGAAATAAAAAAAATTCAAACTCCTCAAGGATTTAAAAGAAATATTTCAGATAATTTTTCTAAAAGAGAACCCTTTGGTTCTGATGATATTTCTATGGCAATTCATTATAATAAAGATATATCCGTAAAATTTTTTAAAGGTGAAATTAAAAATTTTAAAATAACTAATAATATTGATATGCATTTATTTAAGGGAGTTATAGATGCAATATGATTTATCAATTATAATAGCTCATTTTAAGCCTAAGAATTTAATAAATAATCCTTTAATCAAAACAATTAGTGAAATTAATAATCAAAAAGATCAGTACAAGATAGAGATTATTATTGCTGATGATGGTTCTTTGTATGATTATTCTTTTAAAAAAAATTATTCAACTATAAGTAGCTATAAAGAAAAAGATGTGTATATTTTAGATGATAAAATTTTAGAAGAATTTTTGTTAGTGCAAAATCTTGATATAAAAGGTATATCTAGATGGGCACATTATCCTAAAATAAATAATAGCATGAATAAAGCATTTATTACAAACTGTGCTGTAAATATTTCAAAAAGTAAAAATTTGTTATTACTAGATGATGATAATTACTTTATCTCTAAACATTCGATAGACAGCTTAGTTAAGTTATTTGAAAATTATGATTTAGTCTTTGGACAAATTAAAGATAATAATAATAGATATAGAAGTTATGATAGCTATAGAGTTCAAGGAACAACTATAGGAATAAAAAAGAATATATTTAATGAAATTGGAGGTTTGGGAGAGTGGACATCTGAATTTTCTTGTGCAGTTGATTCCGATTTTTGGATAAAACTATATAATTATTATAATCAGTATAAAATTAATGGATGTTATACAAATCAAATTTCTACTTATGATAGTTTTTCAAAAAGATGGAAAAAATACACAAAATTTTTTAAAGAAATTAGATTAAAGAAAAAGTTTAATAAATTATATAGTTGTAAAAATTATAAAAGCCATAGATCAAATTATTCTAGACAAAAAAAATTGTGGTTAGATAATTTAGTTAAATAAATAAATTTATGATTATTGAGAAGACAAATATAGATGATGTTAAATTAATTAAACCTAAAATTTATAATGATTCTAGGGGTTATTTTTTTGAATCATTTAATCAAGAATTATCAAAAAGTCTTAATTGTGAATTTATTCAATCTAATGAGTCTTTTTCAACATATGGAGTTATCCGTGGAATCCATTTTCAAAAATCACCATTTGAACAATCAAAATTAGTCCGAGTTATAAAAGGTGAAATTCAAGATATAGCAATAGATTTAAGACCTAATTCTAAATCATATAAAAAATATATATCTGTAAAATTAAATGATATAAATAAAAATCAACTTTTTATACCAAAGGGTTTTGGGCATGCTTTTTTAACACTTAGTAAAGAAGCAATAGTCTCTTATATGGTCGATTCAATTTATAAAAAGGACTATGATTCAGGGATTAGATATAATGATAAAAGTATTTGTATCAATTGGGATATAGATGAAAAAAAAATTGTTTTATCTGATAAAGATAGAAACTTACCTTTTTTATAGAGAAATTAGCTTATTAAATGAAAATCGAATATTATCAGTGTAATAGCAATGGCAATGATTTTAAAATTATATTACATAAAAATAATCTTGATTATTCTGTTTTTTCAATAGATACAATTAGAAGAATATGTAATTATAAAAAGGAATCATCTGTAGATGGTTTAATTTTATTAAACTATAAAGAAGATTTGGTTTTTATGGATTATTATAACAATGATGGAAGCTGGGAAACATTTTGTTTAAATGGAGCAATATGCTCATCATTAGTATTAAAAAATGAATTTAAAAAGGATGACTTTGATATTATTTCAAATAAAATAAGATATAAAACAATCAATTATCAAGGAGATATTGTTAGAGTTCAAATTGATAAACCTATCTATAAAAAAAAGGATATAAAAATAAATAATACTTGTGGAAATTATTTAGATTCAGGAGCTAAACATTTAGTTATAAATTATGCTTATGATTGGAGTAATAAAAAAGAGCTAAAAAAAACAATGGAAAAAATGAGGTATGATAAATTGTTTTATCCTGATGGAATTAATGTTAATTTTTATAAACAAATAAATTTAAACACCATTCAAGTAAAAACGTATGAAAAAGGTATTGAATCACTTATGAATTCTTGCGCTTCTGGAAGTTTTGCTTGTGCATATGATTACAGCAAGAGTAGTAATATTAAATCAATAAAAATTATTAATGATGGAGGTGATTCTGAGATTTTGTTTGATAATGATTATAAAATAAATTTTTTTTCATCTAAAGCAATAATTGAATTTAAAGCAAATATTGAGGTATAAGGAATGAAATTAAACAATATATTAGATACAGTAGGGGAAACTCCTGTAGTACGTTTAAATAAAATTACACAAAATTTAGATTGTGATATATATGCTAAGTGTGAATTTTTTAATCCAGGAGGTTCTATAAAAGATAGAATCGGTAAGCATATGCTGGAAATGGCTGAGAAAGAGGGTCGAATTAAGCCAGGTGATACTTTGATTGAACCAACATCTGGGAATACAGGTATAGGGTTAGCATTATCTGCTGCTGTTAAAGGTTATAAAATGATAATAACAATGCCTGAAAAAATGAGCAAAGAAAAGGAAGTTGTGTTAAAATCTCTTGGAGCTAAAATTATTAGAACTAGGACAGAAGCTGCCTGGGATGATTCAGATAGTCATATTGAGATAGCAAAAAAATTAAATAAGGAGATTCCAAATTCTCATATTTTAGATCAATATTCTAATGTAAATAACCCTGATGTTCATTATGAATTCACAGCAAATGAAATTTTAAATGATATGGGTGAAGATTTATCTATGTTTGTTGCTGGGGTAGGTACGGGAGGTACTATAACAGGGGTTGCAAAAAAATTAAAAGAAAAATTACCAAATATCAAAATTATTGGAGTAGATCCTCTTGGTTCAATCCTAGGCGGAGGAGACGAAATATATCCATATAAAGTAGAGGGTATCGGGTATGATTTTTTCCCTGATGTTTTAGATAATAATTTGATTGATGAATACATTAAAATTAATGATAAAGATTCTTTTATCATGGCTAGAAGACTTATTAAAGAAGAGGGTTTATTAGTTGGAGGTTCTTCAGGAGGAGCTGTATGGGCGGCTTTAAAAGCATCTAAGAACCTTAGTAAAAATGAAAAGTGCTTAGTTATATTGCCTGATTCTATTAGAAATTATATGTCTAAACTAGCTGATGATGAGTGGATGGAATCTAATAAATTTATTTAATTCTTTCAATCATGTTTCTATATATAAGTTATTTAATATTTTCAATATATATAATTAGCATCATTTTTTTTATTATTGGGATTGCTAAAATTAAAGATAATCATCATTGCTCTTCAAATTATGATGATATTTCTATAATAGTTTGTGTTAGAAATGGAGAAGAATCTGTTTTAAATATTTTGAGAGATTTAAAATCACAAAATTATAATGGAAACTTAGAATTTATAATAGTAGATGATGATTCTAATGATAATACTAAAAAAATTATTAATAATTTTATTTTAGATGATCAAAGATTTAAATACCTTAATACTAAGGATTATCAATCAGATTTAAAACACAAGAAAAAAGCTTTAGATTATGGAATATCTAAATCAAAATATGACTGGTTATTATTTACAGATGTAGAGTGTAGGCTTAATAAGGACTGGTCTTTAGAAATAAGTAAAAATTTTAATAAGTCTAATTATATAATTGGATTTTCAGAAGTAGAAGGAAATAAAACCATAGCCTCTAAATTCCAGCATATTGATTTTAAAATGTTAATGGTATCTAATTTTTCATCAGCAGCTTTAGGATTCCCTCTTGCATGCATAGGTCAAAATCAAGCATATAGTAAAAAACTTTTCCAACAGAATAAAGGCTTTAGTAAAATTAAAAATTTATTACAAGGTGATGATTCTATATTTATGCAGCTTTGTATGAAAAATAAAAATTGTAAGGTTTCTTATAGTGCACATAAAAATTCTTATGTATTAGCTAAGACGCATTTATCTTGGAAGAGTTTAATTTTGCAGAGGATTAGGTGGGCAGGAGATGCAAATATAATGTGGAAATACAATAAGCTACTTTATACTATCTCATTATCAACATTTTATTCAAATTTACTATTTATATTGTTGTTGTGTAGTGCAAATTATTATAGTTTTGTTATTTTATTTTTGATTAAATATATTTTTGAGTATTTACTTTATATATTAAGCTGTAAAAAACTAAATCATGAAATTAACAATATATTGTTTCAATTATGGTTTCTTCTACAAATTCCATATATAATTGTTGTAGGATCAGGAAGTTTTTATGCAAGTAATCTAAAATGGAAGGGCAGATAAATTAAATATAAATGGCTCTTAATTTCATTGTATTCCTTCTTATTTTCATCAAATCTTAATTATAAAATTAAATTTTTTGGTATTTATGTAGCTGATTGTGAAATAGATATATTAGATACTACAATTTATAATATAGAAAGTATTAAATTGAATTATCAGGTTCGAACTAAGCCCTTTATTAATAATTTTTTTAATGTAGATAATTATTATACTATAATTATAGATAAAAATAAATATAACACTCTATTTTATAAAAAAAAGACAGTTCAGCCTAATGTAATTAATTATATCGAAACTGAGTTTGTTAATAATAATATAAAATATAAAGATAGTAATACTTATTTAGGTGGAGAAGACTTTAATATTTTTTCAATTTTATATTTAATATCAAACAATAAAAAAGAAATTATGGATACTATTAGTCAAATTGAAAGGGAAGGTAAATATTATGATTTTTCCTTTTTAAATGAAAATAATTCTTATGAGTTAATATTAAATGAGAAAAATATAGAAGATAAGGGTTTAATTGAGCATACTGATATTTTTTTATGGGGTTTATTTTTACCAAATACTAATAATTCTATATTAGTTAATGATTTCGGTTATATCGAAGAATGTAGATTTAAGCGTGGGATATTAACTGTTAGTGCTATAATTGATATAAAATAAAAAAGTCCTATAAATAGGACTTTTTTATATTTACTTCCGACGAGAATTTAATATCGTTTTCTAACTATATTACTTTTTTTTCCACCACGTTACAACAAGTACTAATGCAACTAGTCCAGCTAAACCACCTTGATCAATACTACCCATTAGCTTGCCAATTCCACCAATAACTCCAAAATAATCATCCCAAATTATACCAGATAAAATTCCAAAAACTATTAGAGCTTTAAGTAAATCTGTTAGATCATTAAGCCACGTAGTAACTGTTGCCATTGCTTTTTTCATTAATTGCCTCCAAATTAGATTAATTTGGTTTATGGGCAATAATTAATTATTGCCCATAAACTTGGTTTTGTTAGTTTTTAGTCCATAAATGAACAAAAAACACAAAGTGCAAGCAAACCAGCTAATCCACCACCAAGGAACATATTAACTAAACCAACAATACCACCTATAACGTTAGGTAACCCTGTTGGCCATACAATAGCTGCAAACACAAAAAATACAACAACTGTTTTTAGAAGGCCAGTTAAACCACCTAACCAACCATTAACATTTGATAAAGCATTTTTCATTGTCTTTCTCCTTTATTGTTTCCTTAATATCTAAAAGTTTCATGCACTTTTAGAATTCTTTAAAAAAAACTTTAAATCTTCAAAAAACTAAAATATATGTATTAAAAACATATTTTTTAACACCAACACATTAACTTAACAATATTAAAATGTTTATTCCAAGAATTTATTTAAAGTATTACTTTAACTGAAAAGTATGATTAATTTCTTCTAGATTGTAATTTTGCTAGTAATCTTAGTATTTCTAGGTATAACCAAATTAGTGTTACAAGCAATCCAAATGCTGAGTACCATTCCATATATTTTGGAATTCCCATTTCAGAAGCCTCTTCGATAAAATCAAAATCTAATACTAAATTAAGAGATGCTATTACTACAACAAATAGGCTAAAGCCAATACTGAATAATGATGAATTTTGTGGATTCATAATTGCTAACCCACCACCAAAAAAACTCATAATAAAGCTTATAAAATAAATTAATGCAATTCCACCAGTTGCAGCAAAAATTCCTAATTTGAAGTTTTCTGTGGGTTTAATTATCTTACTTTTATATGCAAATAGCAATGCTCCAAATATGCCCATTGTTAAAAAAATTGCTTGTTGAACAATACCTGTATACATATGATCATATACTGCTGAAATTCCTCCAAGTGCTAATCCCTCTAGAATAGCATATATAGGCACAGTTATTGGAGCCCAATGTTTTTTAAATATTGTTACTAATGCTGTTATGAATCCTCCAATAAAACCAACCATTATTAGGCTAGTATTAGCTGTTGAGTATGTGTAGTAGGCACAAAATAATAGAATTAATAATGATATTGAGGTTTTATTTACTGTTCCATCAATGGTCATAACATCTGTATCAGATGTTTTTGTAAAATTTTTAAAAGTATTTTGATTTAAAGTTGGATTACCTGATCTCATTGTAAGATGTCTTCTCATATTTATAATATCCTTTTTTTTATATATAAATAACAAACTAAATTTAGTAAATATTTTTAAAGGATTTAAATGAAAGTAATTTGTGCAGGTTGGGGCAGGACAGGAACAAGAAGTTTGAAATATGCTTTAGAGCATATAAATGGACAGCCTTCATATCATATGCAGAATATATTATTAAATAAGAAAGATGCAAAAAAATGGCATGATTTAATTTTTAATAATAAAAAAAATTATAATTGGGATAGTATTTACAAAGGATATGGTGCGTGTTTAGATTTTCCAAGTTGTAACTATTATAAGGAATTAATGGAGTTTTATCCCGATGCAAAAGTAATATTGAATTTAAGAGATGATGAAAGTTGGGTTAAAAGTTGGAATGTTTTAAATAATCAGATATTGAGAAGTTTTACATTTAGATTTATAGCTAAATTGCCTTATACTTCATTTAAATTGCATAAAGATATTCATAATGAAATGATTCTAGGATCAAGAGGAGCTTTTGGGGGAGCAAAAACAGATGAAGAAAAAATGCAAAAATTTAATGATTGGAATCAATCTGTAATTGACTATGTACCTAAAGATAGATTATTAGTATATAAAGTTAGTGAAGGTTGGGATCCAATTTGCAAATTTCTAAATGTTAATATCCCTGATATTCCATTTCCTTATAAAAATAAAACAAAAAATATGGGACATATGTCTCGATTTATTAATGCAATGTTTATTATTTTAATAATAGGTATAATTTCAGTTATATGCTCTTCAATATTTTGGGGTGTTAAATATTTTCAATAAGCTTAGATAAATATGATGAAAATTTTTCTCTTGATTTTTTAGCATTTACAAGTACTTCATCATGTGTGATTTTATTTTTTTTTATTCCTGCGCCATAATTGGTTAGACATGAAATAATAATAAAATTCATATTTAATCTTTTACACATTAAATATTCTGGGAATGTAGACATTCCAACAGCACTTCCACCAAGTCTTATAATTTCTTTAATTTCTTCTGATGTTTCATATGATGGTCCTATAGTATATGTGTATGCTCCTTCATTTAATTTAATTTTATTTATTTTAGCTATATCTTTTGCCAGTTTGAAATATGAATGTTCTTCAAATAAATGTTCTTTAGCTTCAGTTGAATTAATAAATGAAAAATCAATAATTTTATTACTAATCATTAAGCTTCCTATATCCCAGTTAGTATTTAAACAACCAGATGAATTTGTTATAATTGATAGTTTAGGGTTAAAATGATCAAATATTTCTATTAATGAACCAACTTGATTAAATGTATATCCTTCATAATAATGAAATCTCCCCTTAGCACAGAGAATTGTGTTATTATTGATTTTACCATATATAAATTCCCCTTTATGTCCTTGAACAGATGTTTGATAAAATGTAGGGATATCATTATATGGGATTGTAATTTTTTCAGAAATTAATTCTGTAAAATTATCTAATCCTGAGCCAAGAATTATACAAACATCTGGGCTCATTTTAATGAATCTTGAAAGATATTCTATTGATTTTTTAAGATTCATGATTTGTAGCTAGTTGTCCGCATGCAGCGTCAATATCTTCTCCTTTACTCCATCTAATTAACACTCTTATATTATGTTGATTTAATATATCTGCAAAATCATTTATAGTCTTATTATCTGAACGTTTATAAATGCCTGATATTTGATTAAATGGAATTAAATTAACTTTACATTGTATGTTCTTTAATAACTTTGCAAGTTCTTTAGCATTTTCAATTGAGTCGTTTATTCCTTTTAATAAAACGTATTCAAACATAATCACTCTAGTTTTAAAAAAAGTATATTTTTTTAATGAAGAAATTAATTCATTTATATTCCATTTCTTATTTATTGGCATAATTTTATCTCTAATCAGATCATTTGGAGCATTTAGAGATAATGCTAATTTGTATTTATGTTTTTCTTTTATAAATAAATCTATTTGAGGCAATACTCCTGCAGTTGATATCGTAATGCGTTTTGTCCCTAAATTAAAAGCTTTATGATTGCTAAATATTTTACAAGATTCAATAACATTTCTATAATTTAAAAATGGTTCCCCCATTCCCATAAATACAATGTTTGTAATTGGTACAGTAGTGTTTTTTTTAACTATTATTAATTGCTCAATTATTTCACCTACATTTAAATTTCTATCAATACCCATCTTTCCAGTTGCACAAAAATCACAATCAACATTACATCCAATTTGAGATGAAATACATACAGTATGTCTTTTATTATCTATCATACTAACAGATTCAATTAATTTATTATCGTTTGTTTTTAATAAAAATTTTATGGTTTCATCAATTTTAGAAATTGATTTATTTTTTATTTTCAGGAGACTTATTTCGCAGTCAGAATTTATTTTTTCCTTTAATTTTTTAGGGATATTATTCATTTTGTTTAAATCCAGATGATTATTTTTATATAACCATCTAAATAATTGTTCACCATGAAATTTAGGAAAATTATTTGAAATACAGTATTCCTCTAATTCATTCTGATTCTTGCCTATTAAAGTAATCTTTTTATTCATTTTCAATATTAAATTGGTAAAAGTTATTAATTATTGTTAATCTAAATGATAGTTTATTAATAATTAATATAAAAAATCTAAAGGTTTAATATGGATAA
>CAYVBB010000003.1:0-5578 GCA_964448515.1 uncultured bacterium
TCATTATTCCTTTTATTATAATTATTCATTGTAGAAGTAATATCGTGATTCAAATAATAATTAATACCATCTGATGCATATTTAATTACTTCATTTACTAAATCTATATATTTTTTAGGAAAAGGTTTTAAAACATATACTTCTGATGGCCTCATATTTAAATCAGTAGCTATACCAATTTTTAATCGATCAAATACATCTGTATTTAATTGATATATTATAGATTTAATTCCATTATGTCCACCATCAGAACCATTTGCTCTAAATCGTATTTGCCCTAATTCAATATCAATATCATCATAAATAATGATAATATCATCAATATTTTTATAATAACTCACCGCTTGTTTAATAGCTACTCCACTATTGTTCATAAATGATGTCGGCTTTAAAAACATGCAATCATTATCTAAGGCAAATACATAATCACCTTTCCCTAACTTATATTTTAAAGAGCGCTGTTCAACTAATTTATCAATAATCCAAAACCCAAAATTATGTTTAGTTAAACGATAATTGTCTCCTGGATTTCCAAGACCAACAATTAATTTCATTATTTTTCTTCTTGCTCAGAAGAAGAATCACTTTTCTCTTCACTTTGAGGCTCTTCTTCGGTTGCCTCTTGTTCAGCATCTGGATCAGCTAACCCTTCAGTTTCACCTTCTTCTAAATCTGGCTGAGCTTCTTCTTCTTTCATTGCTTGTGTCACAGATGCAATTACCTGTTGACTATCAGATTTTAATGAGAATTTTTCATCTAATTCTATTTCTTCAATTTTTAAACTATCACCAAGATTTAACTCAGAAATATCTATTGTAATATTTTCAGGAATATCAGAGGGCAAACATTCAATTTCAACTTCATTTAAAGATTGAACTAAAACACCACCTTCATTTAATACGCCCGCAGCATTACCTACTAATTTTAATTGAACTTTAACAGCAACAACTTGATCCATATTCACGCCATATAAATCAACATGCAATACTTCATCAGTAACAGGATGATATTGTACAGATTTAAAAATAACAGTTTGTTTATTGCTCCCAACAGCAATATTAAATATACGTGCTCCTGATTTTTTTGCTTCTACTAATGTTTTATTTTCTATATAAAAAGGAATACTTTCCTTTGAATTATAGGAATAAAATATTCCCGGTATATTCCCATCTCTTCTTAATTGTTTTAACGAACTTTTAGAAATATCATCTCTTTTAAATATGTCTAACTTAAACTCTTGGGCCATTTTTTTATCCTTTCGCTTCCTGGAACATTGAACTTAACGATGTTCCATCTATAATTCGTTTTATTGCCTCTCCAAAAACACCGGCAACACTTATAACTTCTAATTTATCAAAAATTTTATCTTCTGTTATTTGAATAGTATCACAAACAATAACTTTGCTTATTTTTGAATTCAATAATCTTTCAATTGCTGGGCCAGATAAAACAGGATGAGTTGCAATAGCTGTTACAGAAATCGCCCCATTATCCATTGCGGCTCCCGCTGCATTACATATTGTACCTGCTGTATCAATCATATCGTCTATTATTAAAACCTCTTTATTTTTTAAATCACCAACTAAATTTGCAATTTCTGTTTGATTAGGCTTTGGTCGTCTTTTATCAATCAAAGCAAAGCTTATCCCTAATGATTTAGCATATGCTTGACTCATTTTCGCACTACCAACATCTGGTGCTAAAACAACACCTGTTTCCTCATTTAAATTCATTTTTTTTAATTCTTTAAATAAAGCCATTCTTGAATACAAATGATCAAATGGAACATTTACAAAACCTTGAATTTGTGAAGAATGTAAATCCATAGATACAATACGATCAATACCAAGACCAGTTGCCATATCAAGAATTACTCTTGAAGAAATAGGAACTCTCGGTCTATCTTTTCTATCTTGTCGACCATATCCAAAATATGGAATTACAGCAATTACTCTATTTGCTGAAGCCCGTTTAGCTGCATCAAGAATTAACATCAATTCTAAAATGTTTTCTGCTGGAGGATTAGTTGATTGAATAATAAAAACATCTTCATTTCTAATGTTTTCATCAAATGCAATAGATAATTCTCCATCACTAAATTGACTTATATTAAGCTTTCCTAAACTTACGCCCAAATAATCGCAAATTTTTTCTGCTAATAGCCTATTTGAATTTCCACTAAATATTTTCATGCTGGGGGACAGGGAGTCGAACCCCGATCCCATGGACCAAAACCATGTGTCCTACCATTGAACGATCCCCCAATTTTTTACTACTTTGCAGGGGAGACTATGAGGGTATTATAATGACTTATACTTTGTTTTATTTTTTCTAAAACATTTCTATCATTGTATACACCAAACATAGTCGAGCCACTGCCTGACAAACCTGAATAAAGAGCCCCATTATTATACAAGAACTTCTTTATTTCAAAAATTTCTGGATATGCCGATCCTACAATCTCTTCAAAATCATTTTCAAATAACTTCCAATTCACTTTACTGTCCAGGGCGGGAAATTTAGTACTATATTCTTTATGCTGCAACTTATTTTTAATTTTTTTATATGCCCAAGAAGTACTAACTGAAAAATCAGGAAAAATTAATAGTATATATAAATCATTAATTAAAGGGGCATCATAGTTAGTAATCACTTCTCCTCGTCCTGATATAAATTTAACTCCACCATTTATAAAAAAAGGAACATCACTACCTATGTTTAGACTGATTTTACATAATTCATCATTTGTTAATTTTAAGTTATGCAAATTATTCAGTGCTTTTAATGTAAAGGCTGCATTACTACTACCTCCACCCATACCACCACCTATTGGTATATGTTTTTCTAATTGAATTTTATAATGATTTGTGAAATTAAATTTTTTATTTAATAATTCATAAGCTTTAGTAATTGTATTTTCTTTATTTATAGGAAGACTATTATTAGAACAACTAAGACTAAATGAAGATGAGGGAATGAAAGTAAGAATGTCTTGTAAATCTACTTCTATAAAAATAGAATTTATATTATGATAATTATCATCCCTAAGATTTAATACTCTTAATCCTAAATTAATTTTAGAAGAAGATTTTATTTTGAATGCTTTTTCCAACTATCTCTTAAATTAACAATTTGATTAAAAATCAAATCTTTTTTGGATGAATCTTTATCCTTTTTAAAGTATCCCTTCCTAACAAATTGATAATAATTATCTGTTGAACAATGATCTAAAGAGGCTTCTAATTTTACATTATTAATATTATTGAAAGAATCTTGATTCAAATTATCAATATAAGTCTCTCCATCTTTACAATCATATGGATTTGATTTTACAAACAATTTTTTATATACTCTAACTTTGGCATCAATCGAGTGTTTAGCAGAAACCCAATGAATAGTACCCTTCACCTTTCTACCATCTTTTGACCATCCACCTTTAGTATCAGGATCATATGTGCAATGAACTTCTTTTATCATTCCATTTTCATCTTTTTCAATATGAGTACATGTAACATAATATGCATGCAGTAGTCTAACTTCTTTCCCAACTGATAGCCTGAAATATTTTTTTGGGGCATCTTCCATAAAATCATCTTTTTCCATATAAAGTTCTTTGCTAAAATGAATTTTTCTTGTGCCTGACTTTTCATCTTCTGGATTATTTTTTGCCTCTAATATCTCTGAAGAATTTTGTTCATAATTATCAATAATTAATTTAATTGGGTTTAATACAGCCATGGCTCTATTTGAAATTTGATTTAATTCTTTCCGAACAAAATATTCCAGATGTTCAATAGATGAATATCCATCACTTTTTCCAATTCCTAAACTATAAATAAACTCTTTAATCGCATTAGGTGGATAACCTTTTCTTCTTAATCCTGAAATTGTAGGCATACGAGGATCATCCCAATTCTTAACATAATTATTACCAACTAATGACTTTAAATGTCGTTTGCTCATAATTGTATATTCAAGATTTAATCTTGAAAATTCAATTTGTTGCGGATGATAAATATCTAATTGATCTAAAAGCCAATCATATAATGGCCTATGATCTTCAAATTCAAGAGTACATATTGAATGAGTTATTTTTTCAATAGAATCCTCTAAACCATGTGCCCAATCATACATCGGGTAAATGCACCATTTATTTTTGGTTCTATGGTGCGATGCATGTAAAATTCTATATAAGACAGGATCACGTAAATTTATATTTGGTGAAAGCATATCAATTTTTGCTCTTAATACTTTTTCACCATTTTTATATTGTCCATCTTTCATATTTTGAAATAGTATTAAATTTTCATCAATATCTCTATTTCTAAAGGGGCTATTAGTACCAGGCTTTGTTAATGTCCCTCTAGAATCTTTAATTTCTTGAGCATTTTGGTCATCTACATAAGCATTCCCTGATTTTATTAACTCTATAGCATAATTATACATTTCATCAAAATAGTCTGATGCATATAATGGCTTATTATTAAATTCAAAACCTAGCCATTTAACATCTTTAATAATGGAATCTACATATTCTTCATTCTCTTTTTCAGGATTAGTATCATCAAATCTTAAATTACATTTTCCATTATATTTAATTGCAATTCCAAAATTTAAACAAATAGATTTAGCATGGCCTATATGAAGATAACCATTTGGTTCGGGTGGGAAACGTGTAATAATTTGATTATGTTTACCTTCTTTTATATCCTGATCAATAATATCAGTAATAAAATTATTTATTAATTCTTTATGTTTCATTACTCAAATCTTTTTAGTCTTTTAACTGACTCTTCAATACCCAAAATATCAACCAAAGTAAATATGTCTGGACCATGAGTTTTACCAATAAGAGCAATCCTTATGGGTATAAATAAATTTTTACCAAAAATATCTAAATCATTTTTTGAAATCATAATAATATCATCTATCTGCTGTTTATTAAAATCTTGCAAAATATTTAATTCTTTTATCCATAATTGAAATATTTTTTTATAATCAAAATTGCTAATTTCTTTATTATCTTCTAAAATATAAAACCCATGTATTTCATCTAATATTTGCTCAAATGTACTAATTCTATCTTTACAATATAAAGCTATCTTATCTAAATTAATTTTAGAATTATAAATGTTAATAGATTCCAATTTATTTTTAATGATTTTTTTTATTCCCTTGTTATCCATCATTTTTATATACTCTCTATTCATCCAAAGTAATTTTTCTCTATCAAAAATTGCTCCAGATTTATTAACTCTATCTATTGAGAAATTTTCAACTAACTCTTCTAATGAAAAAAATTCTTGATCATTCTTAGGGTGCCATCCTAATAGAGAAATAAAATTAATTAAAGTATTTTTTAAATACCCCTTATTTATAAAATCTTCGACTGCGACATCTCCTTGCCTTTTAGAAAGCTTACTTTTATCTTCATTTAATAATAATGGAAGATGACAAAATTTTGGCAATTCCCAACCAAAAGATTTATATAAAATAACATGCTTTGGCAGTGAGGAAATCCATTCTTCACCCCTGATCACATGACTTATCTTCATTAAATGATCATCAATCACATTTG
>CAYVBB010000003.1:5588-26526 GCA_964448515.1 uncultured bacterium
TGATAAGTTGGATATCCATCTGATTTAATAATTATAGGATCTTCAATTAGATTTAAATCAAACTTTATTTCACCTCTAATCATATCGGTAATTATTAATTCTGATTTTTTCTTTACTTTCAACTTTATTACATGCTTTTCATTCAGTTTACTTAATGCTTTTTGACTATTAAATTCAGGGAAAAGCTCCCCGTTTTGATCAAAACAAACGTATGCAAATTCATTTTTTATTAATTCTAAATAATATTTTTTATATATACTTAATCTCTTAGATTGAATGTAGGGACCATATTGATCTTCTTTATTTGGACCGATATCGTAATGAAGCCCAAATTTTTCTAATATACTTATAAGATTTTCTGTAGCATTTTCAACATATCGATTTTGATCTGTATCTTCAATTCTAAGAATAAATTCTCCTTGAAATTGCTTTGAAAACAAATAATTATATAATGCTGTTCTTAAACCACCCACATGAAGATAGCCTGTGGGACTTGGGGCAAATCTAGTTCTAACTTTCATCATTTTTTATTAATAATAATGTAGCTGTAGACATAATTCCTTTCCCCTCACCAATAAAACCCAAATAATCTGTAGTAGTGGCTTTAACAGATATAGTTTCTATATCAATACCAATTAATCTCGACAAGTTTTGACGAATTGAATATATATAAGAACTTAAATGTGGTTTTTGAAGCAAAATATTAATATCAATATTATTAATTTTATATTCATTATCATTCATTATATCTAAAGCTTTTGTTAAAAAAACTTTACTAGAAACATTTTTTATACTTGAATCAGATGATGGGAAAAATGTTCCAATATCACCCTTTGAAAGAGCACCTAAAATTGCATCAACTATTGAATGTATTACAATATCTCCATCACTATGACCAAGAATCCCAATATCAGACTCTATTTTAACTCCCCCTAAATAAAAGAGTTCTCCTGATTTTAATTGATGAACATCAATTCCATGTCCTATTTTAATTTCCATTACATTAGCAACATTGAATCACCATAAGAATAAAATTTATACTTCTTCTTCATAGCTTCTTGATAAGCTTTCATAATCATATCTTTATTAGCAAATGCTGAGACCAGCATCATTAAAGTTGATTTTGGCTGATGAAAGTTAGTAATTAAACGATCACACATTTTAAAATGATATGGTGGATAAATAAACTTATCAGTCCAACCTTTTTTCGCTGTTATTTGGAATCCAGAAACCACAACTGTTTCTAGGGCTCTAACAGATGAAGTTCCAACAACCCATATTTTTTTCTTTTTTTGCCTAGCAACATTAATAGTCTCTGCCGTCTCTTCCGAAACTTCATAATATTCTGAGTCCATATTATGTCTTGTCAAATCTTCTACCAATATTGGTTTGAACGTTCCAAGACCAATATGAAGCGTAATGTAAGTAATATTCACACCTTTTTTCTTTAATTTAGTAAGCATTTCTTTTGTAAAATGTATCCCAGCAGTTGGTGCTGCAACTGAACCTCTTTCTGAAGCATAAACTGTCTGATAATCTTTTTTATCACTATCCTTGCTTGGCCTTTTAATATATGGAGGTAAAGGAGCATTTCCATATTTATCTATAAAAGGATATAAATTTTCATTCTCTTTAAATTCAAATCTTAATACTCTCCCACCAGAAACAGTATTATCTATAACATCGCATCCAATTTTATCATTAAAGAATAATTTATTCCCAATTCTTACTTTTCTTGCTGGTTTTACCATTGCTTCCCATAAATCTGTATCTAATTCTCTTAATAAAAAAACTTCAACTTTTGAATCTGACTTTTCTTTAGAGGCATACAATCTTGCTGAAAAAACTTTTGTATTATTTAATACTAAAACATCTCCTTTGTTAAATAATGATGTAATGTCTTTAAATTTTTTATGTTCAATATTACCATCCTTTTTATCTAAAATCATTAATTTACATTCATCCCTTTTTTTAGTAGGATGCTGACCAATACATTTCTCAGGGACTTCTAAATCAAATTCTGATAATCTGGGTGGTCTTTCTACGTTTCCAAAAAACATAATATTCCTTTCTATTTAAATAAATTTTTTTGATCATTTTTTTCTATTTTTAAATACTCGTAAGCTTTATCTAGCGCTATTCTTCCCCTTAAAGTTCTCTGTAAATATCCTTCTTTTATTAAATAAGGTTCATAAACTTCTTCAACTGTTCTTGGGTTTTCAGATATTGCAACTCCTATAGAGTCTAATCCTACGGGTCCTCCATTAAAATTTTTTACTAAAGCTTCTAAAATTTTATAATCCATCTCATCAAGCCCATTCGTATCTATTCCTAAATGATTCAAAGAATCAGATGCCACTTTTTTAGTAATTATTCCATCTGATTTTACTTCAGCAAAATCTCTAGCTCTTTTTAAAATTCTATTAGCAATTCTTGGGGTACCTCTAGAACGTCTTGCTATTTCATAAGCACCATTTTTATCAATTTTGATCTTTAACAATTTTGATGATCTCATAATAATTTTTACTATATCATCATGCTCATAAAAATTTAACCTTAGAATAACACCAAATCTTTCTCTTAAAGGTGATGTCAAATTCCCTAATTTAGTTGTTGCACCAACTAAAGTAAAATGATTTAAATTTAATTGTACGCTTCTCGCATTTGGTCCTTTATCAATCATAATATCTATAATATAATCTTCCATAGCTGAATATAAATATTCTTCTACGACAGTATTTAATCGATGAATTTCATCAATAAACAATACATCAAATTCATCTAAATTTGTTAATATCCCCGCTAAATCTCCAGCCTTATCCATTATAGGACCAGATGTCATTTTTATATTTGTATTTAATTCTTTTGAAATAATATTAGCTAAGGTTGTTTTGCCTAATCCTGGAGGGCCAAATAATAATACATGATCTAAAGCATCTTTTCGTTTTTTTGCAGCTTGAATATAAATTTTTAAATTTTCAATTATATCTGATTGACCTATAAAATCATCAAATGATAGTGGCCTTAGATTATTTTCATTTTTATGGTCTTCTTCTTGTTTTTTGGGAGAAGTTATGTTTTTATTTTGGCTAAACGAATTAATCATAAAATTATCTCTTAATTTAATAATTTTTAAGATATAAATACCTTATTAAAATAAGGATTTAAAAAATATCTATTTAATTTTATAATAATATTTAAAAATAAACACTAATTTTATTTAATATTATAAGGAACAATCTTTATAATTAAAACTATAAGTATAGATGAAAAAAAATATTTTATTAATATCATTTTTATGCATATTTGGAATTGTTGTGAATCAAGAGACAATTCTTCAAAAAACAAATCTTGCTAAATCTTATATTGAAGCTGAATTATATGAAGATGCAATTGTTGTTTATAAAAATATATTAAATTTTCAAAAAAAAATTTTAGGTAGTGAAAATATTGAGCTTGTTAATACCTTGTTTACAATATCTGATTTATATTTATTAGAAAATAAATCTGATTCATCAAAAATTTATCTAAATAAAGCATTAAAAATTCAATATTATAATTTTATAATCAATCAAAAACGATATCTGGGTACGTATAATAAATTAAAAAGTATCTATACATTCGAAAATGATTCTACAAAAATAAATGAACTGGATAGTTTAATTAATCTTTTAGAAGATATTGAAAATGATTCTATATATATTAATTTGGATACATTATTTAATTATCCGTTAATTATTACAAATACGCCAACAGAAATAGATTCAACATCTTTGGTATCAGAATATACAAAAAATGATCAAGCAATTGAATTTATAAACAGCGCTGAATCTTATATCAATACAGGTTTATATACAGAATCTATCACAGCATTTAATAATGCTATTGAGCTTAATGCAGGAATAATAGATTTAAATTATTTATTAGATATTAATTATGGTGATTCAACTCAAATAAACAATTTATATGATAATTTTCAATCAATAAATGATTATGACTCTACGATTACAAGAGAAAATCTTTTTTTAGGCATTCTATCAGATAAATTAAATAAACCGAAAATTGAAATAATTAATTATTTAAAAAAATATATTGAAATATTTCCTAATGATAAAAAAGGATTTTTATATCTTGGAAATATATTTTTTGAATTAGAAGATTATCTATCTTCTATGCATTATTTTCATAGATTATTACTTATAGATAACAATCATTTTAATGCTAACTATAATTTGGGACGTTTATTAATTCAATTAAAAGATTATAAAAATGCAATACCTCTTTTTAATAAAACATACGAATTGAATTCAAATCATTTTGAATCAAAACATTATTTAGGATATTGTTATTATCATACTATGGAATATAAAAAAGCAATTAATGAATTTACACAGGCTCTATTATTAGATTCTAAAAATGCTGAAACTTATTACTATTTAGGTAAGTCATATATTGCAATAGATAAAAATAAACAAGCATTAGAGGCACTAAGTATGTCAATTAAACTAGACCCATTTAATGGATATGCTCATTTTGAATTAGGGAAAATATATGAACAAATATTGAAAATAAACTTAGCCATTGATGAATACAGGTTAGCTTATAAGTATATTGATAATCATGAATTGAATTATATATATGGAAAAATACTCTACAAAGAACAAGAATACCGAAAAGCTTTACTCCCGCTTAGAAAATTTATTATTTTTGAGCCTGAAAATACTGAAATATTAGAAATATTAGGAGAAATATTTTTAAAAGAAAAACGATTTACTGAATCAATTGATACATATAACAGATTAATTGAAAAATTTCCTGATAATGAATTTTATTATTCAAACATAGCAATATCTTATTATGAATTAAATAATTTCTTAGCAGCACAAAAATATTATGAAAAAGTTTTGACTTTTAATGAAGAAAATACTGATATATTATTCAAGCTTGGTTCAATATCTAATCTATTATATGATTATAAAAAGTCTGAGCAATATCTATTAGAATCTATATATTGTGGTTTTACTTCAAAAGAGATTTTATTTGAATTAGGGATAGCATATGGTGGCCAAAAAAAATATCTTCAAGCCTTATTGAGTTTAAAAGAAGCTCTTGAATATTCTTTGGAAGACCCTGTTTTACATTACCAGTTAGGAATAATATATAATGAAATGGAAATATTTGATTTAGCTATAGATGAATTTATACAATATATAGACCAAGTTGAAAATGATCCAATTAGTTTTAGATTACTTGGAGATTGTTATTCAAAATTAAATGAATTTGAACAGTCTATTATTTATTATAGAAAAGCCTTGGAATTATATAATTATGAAGATATAAAAACAATTTACAATCTAGGTCTATCTTATTTTAAAATCTCTGATAATATTAATGCAGCAAAATATTTTAAATCTATTTTAAAAATCAATTATGACTATTCAAAAGCACACCACATGCTCATACAAACATATCTGAATCTTGGTAAATTTAGAGAAGCAAAAAAAGAATGTGATATTTTGTTCATGTTAGACACATCTTTATATAATTCATTAGATTATTGTATTAATTAATTTATTATTATTAAATTAACGACCTTATTATAAACTATAAATAGGATTTATATGAAAATTTTAATACCACCTAGTGAGGGTAAAGCTAAAATACAAAAACCTAAAGATATACTATTTAAAGATACTAACTTTGTATTTGAAAAGTATGTAAGACAGGTAGTAAGACTTTTAAATCTTATCGATAATGAAGATTTACGATCTATCTATGGAACTTCTCAAGAAAAATCTGAACTATTTCATAGACAAAATGAAGATATTTTTAAAAGTAGATGTGCTTATGCGATAGAACGATACACTGGAGTTGTATATGAACATTTAAAATGGGATACACTTAGTGAATCAGGTAAAAAATATATGGCTGATAATATTTTAATTTTTAGTGGATTATTTGGAATGACCACACCGTTAACTTTAATACCTGATTATAAATTAAAAATGAACGTTCTATCATTGCAATATCATTGGGGCCCAGTTTTAACTGAAGCTTTAAAAGATGAAGATGTGATTTTTGATTTATTACCACAAGTATATAGGAAGGCTTATAAACCATCAAAAAATGTAATCCAAGTTGATTTCAAAGTTGAGAAAAAAGGTAAAAAAACTGCTGCTGGACACTTTGGAAAAGCAGTTAAAGGGAAGTTTATTAGATTTTTAGCTGAAAACTCAATTACAGATACTAAAGATTTTTCAGGATTTAATTATGATGGTTTCACATGGGTAGACAATGACCATTTTGTAAAAGTTATCAATGATTGAAGTAAAAAGTTTAGTTAAAAACTACGGCGATTTTAAAGCTGTACAATCAATTGATTTTTCCATTGATCATGGTGAAGTTGTTGGTTTTTTAGGTGCTAATGGTGCTGGAAAATCAACAACCTTAAAAATACTAACAGGATATTTAACCCCAACCTCAGGCTCAGTTTTAATTAATAATTTAAATATTGAAACGGATGCTCATGAAATAAAAAAAATGATTGGCTACTTACCAGAAAGTAATCCTTTATATCATGATATGTTTGTTTATGATTTATTAAAATTTACAGCAAGTACAAGAGGTATATATAATAATGAATTTAAACAAGCATTGGATAAAGTAATTACTCAGTGTGGATTAAAAGATGTTATCCATAAAAAAGTTGGTGAATGCTCTAAAGGATACAAACAAAGGGTTGGTCTTGCATGTGCCATGATTCATGATCCAAAAATACTGATTCTAGATGAACCTGTAACTGGTCTTGATCCTAACCAAATTATAGAAATTAGGCAGCTAATTAAAAATCTTGGGAAAGAAAAATTAGTTTTAATGTCTAGTCATATACTCCAAGAAATTGAAGCAACTGTTGATAGAATTATTATTATTGATCATGGGAATATTGTTGCTGATGGTACAACTAAAAAATTAATGAATCAGTTCATGGGTAATATAAAGTTAACTCTTGAAGTCGTTGGATTTACAGATACAAAAATTGAGAAATTTAAAGGACTATTTAATAAAGCAAAAATCATGAAAACAAAGGATTCACATAAAGTAATCATTGAATATAAAAAGAAAGATGATCCAAGATTAAATGTTTTCAATTTTATGGTAAAAAATAAATTATCATTATTAGAAATGAGCCCCCAAACAGCAAACTTAGAAGATATTTTTAGAAAGCTAACCAATTAAAATAATGAACATCAATATATATAACATATTTAAAAAAGAATTTGATAGTTATTTTTCAAGCCCAATGGCATATATATTTTTAGTCGTATTTTCATTGGTTAATGGATATTTTTTCTCAAATACATTCTTCTTAATTGGCCAATCTGACTTAAGAGCTCTATTCAATATTGTCCCGATGGTTTATTTATTTTTTATTCCTGCAATAACAATGGGGCTTATTGCAAAAGAGAAAAATTTAGGCACAATGGAAGTAGTTAGTACGCTTCCAATTAAAGAATATGAATTTGTTATTGGAAAATATTTGGCAGCTCTTTCTCTTATTGTAATTGGCTTACTATTTACAGTTGTACACTTCTTTACACTTGTAAGCTTTGGAACTAATATAGATTATGGGGCCCTATTTACTGGCTATCTTGGATTGTTTTTTGCTGGAGCTGTTTATGCTGCTATAGGAACATTTGCTAGTAGCTTATTTGATAACCAAGTTGTAGCATTTATAATTGGTGTATTTATTGTACTTATGTTTTTTCTATTTGACAAACTTCTAATTTTTGTACCTTCATTTATGGCAGGATTCATACAATATCTAAGTGTTGATTATCATATTTCAAATATTGCAAGAGGTGTAATTGATTCAAGAAATTTAATTTACTTTATTTCTATTATTGGAGTTTTTCTATTTCTTACAACCCAAGTTTTAAATAGTAGGAAATGGAAATAATGATATTAAATAATAAAAAATCAACTTTAATTTTTTCAGTAATCATTTTAATTGCTGTTATCTTTATTAATTTAATTGGTAGAAATTGGTTTGTAAGATTTGATTTAACAGATAATAAAATGTATTCTTTATCATCATCAAGTAAATCTGTTGTTCAAAAAATTGATGATCAATTTACCATAAAAGTTTATTTCTCTTCAGATCTCCCAGCTCAATATTCTAATAATAAACGATATCTACAAGATATCTTAGAAGAATATACAGCATATAGTTCTGGAAATCTTAGATTTGAATTTTATAGCCCTGAAAATGAAGAAAAAATTGCAGAAGATGCTCAAAAATATGGAATTCAACCTGTACAACTCCAAGTTATTGAAAATGATAAGGTTGAAATTAAAAAAGTCTACATGGGACTTGTACTCCTTTACGAAGATAAAAGAGAAGTTATCCCTGTTATTCAAACAAGTACAGGACTTGAATATGATATTACTACAAAAATTAAAAGCATGGTTCAAACCAAAAAAAGTTCTATTGGAATAGTATCATTACAAGAAGGAATAACCAATGAAAATCTAACAAGGTTTTTAAATGAACGATACACAACCAGGCCAAACTTAAATCTTTCTACTGCTATTCCTGAAAATATAGATATATTATTATTTAATGGAGTTAACGATTCTTTAGATTCAATTCAAGAATCAACTTTAAGAAGTTTTATAGCAAGAGGTGGAAATGTATTCTTTTCTCAAAATAGAATTAATGTAGACATTCAAACACAGCAAGCAAATCCTATACAATCAAATATATTTTCAATTCTTAACTCATATGGATTAAACATTAAAGAAAATTTAGTTTTAGATAAAACATGTAATCAGGTAAATGTTCAGCAGCAAATGGGACCTTTTAGAATGGCTGTTCCTATGGATTATCCATTTTTACCAATACTAAAAAAATTCAATGAATCTGAAGTAACGGTCAATGGATTAGAATCAATTTCATTGATTTTTACAAGTGAAATTCAAGCAGACTCTGTTTATTCAGATAATCTTGTAGAATTTACACCATTATTATATACGTCTAATCGCTCATCTTCAATGAGTGAATTTTATAATTTAAATCCAGACCCTAAAACTAATCCTGTTTTTAATCAATTAACAGAGCCATCAAAAGTTGTTGGAGCAAGATGTATTGTTGCAGATAAACAAACAGGCATTGAAAGTAATTTAACTCTAGTTTCTGATTCACAGCTCTTTTCAGATCAAGGTGGTGGTGGTTCACAAAATAATATTATTTTTGTAATGAATACTATTGATTATATGCTTGGTGATAGTGAACTTATTGCACTTAGATCTAGAGAAGTATTAGATAGACCTCTTATTGGTGATGCTGAGGGGGTTTCAAATCAAACAAGATTAACTTGGAAAATAATTAATATGCTACTACCTACATTATTAATTATCCTTTTAGGAATTTTTTCTAGAAGAAAACAAAATAATAAATCAAAGATTCTTCAAGCTATTTATGAAAAATAAACTTTATATATCAACAGTTGTACTGGCTGTATTGATTATATTTTATATGATTAATATTAATCAGCAAAAAAATTATCAAAGCACTTCAAATCAAATTTTTAACTTTAATCAAGAGCAAGTAAATAGTTTATCAATTAAATCTGACGGCAATTCGATAGAAATTCAAAGAGTCGATACATCTTGGGTTATTTCAAATAATGATTCACTAAGATTAAAAGATAATGTATTAACTACATTTTTTGATAAAATATTTAAATTAGAATCAGAAACAATTATGACTAAAAATCCAGAGAAATGGATTAAGTATAATATTGATGATAATCTTGGTACGCATTTAACTTTTACTGATTTTAATAATAATGTACTTGGAACATTTGTTTTTGGAAGATCATCATCTGATTTTTCTAGATGCTACATTAGATTTAATGAGAACCCCGAAGTTCACTTAGTAAATCAAAATATAATGTATAACTTGCAGGCTAAACCTGAATATTGGGGAGAAAAAATTACAGAAGAAACATTGTAATTATTTTTTAATTCGTTCAAATATTCCAAGCTTTTTATTCTTTTTTACATTATCCCACTTAAAATATCTACCATTCATAGTTATATATACTCCTGGATCTATAACCTGAATAAAAGATAATGCACTCCCTAGATTAAATAAACCATCTGAACTTCCAAATTTTATTGGAATCATTGCGCCTGTTAAAATAATTGTTTTATCTTTAATTAATTTTGCAAGAAACGCTGCTGTTTCAACCATAGTATCTGTACCATGAGTGATAATAATGCGATCTGTTTTTTCTGCTTTGCATTTATCAACAATATTTTTTTTTGAGTCTTCTGTCATTTCTAAACTATCAATCATCATCAAAGTTTCAATCTTAACATTGAGCTGAGAACGCCCAAGCTTCAATAATTCTGCAAGATGAGTCTGTTTAAAAAAGAGTTCGCCATTTATTTCGTTATACTCTTTATCAAAGGTACCTCCTGTTGCAAAAATTTTAATATATTTATTAATTGTCATCTATAATTTTATTAATTTAATAAAAAATATAATATAATTTAAGACTATGGCTGTAAAAAAATTAGTAGAAGTTTGGGATGGGGAAAATATTATTGAAAAAAATATTCAATTCCTTAAACAAAAAACAAAAGAAATTCACTTGCCTATCAATAATATTAATAAAAAAATACTAACTGATTTATTAGATACATATAAAAAAGTACCTTGCGCTGGTATCGCTGCAAATCAAATTGGATATGATAAAAGAATCTTTATTGGTATGAAAGAAGATGAACCAGATACTGAAGAACAATACAAAGAATTAAGAAAAAACAAATCAAAAGAATTGACCAATCCAAATGCAGATAATTATGAATTTTATATCAACCCTCAAATAGATCAGACTTATAAAAAATCAATACAGGAAGAAGAAGAGGGTTGTTTAAGTATACCTGAAATAAGACTCATTGCAGAGCGATATGATAAAATAAAAATTCGCTATTATGATATAAATGGTAAAAAAAATAAAAAAACACTCAAAGGTTTTTTATCAAGATTATTTCAACATGAGCTTGACCACTTGGATGGGAAACTAATGGTTGAAAATGATAAAATTAAAAAAGTTTATAGAATTTCTGATAATGAGAATATTAATTCTTTATATGCAAATTTAGTTAATGAATTATCAAAATTTTAATCAACAACGTTGTATTATATTATAAATATAATTACTAATTTTCAATTACTCTTATGAATGACATTGTAAAAAATAATATATATCTAGAAAAAGAAGATCATATTTATAGATTAGAAGATGATATGGATTTTCAATTTACAAGCGTTACAACATTTGTAGGAAAATTTTTTGAAGAGTTTGATGCTGATTTTGTTGCAAAAAAATTAACTAGTACTCATCCAAAATATAAGCATATGACTGCTGAAGAACTACTCGCTGAATGGAGGAAAAGAGCAGATTATGGAACCTATGTTCATGAAGAAATTGAAAATTATATTAATGATAAAACAAAACCTGAAGATAGAAAATCACTTCGAGCAGTTCAGTGGTTAAATGGCTATAAAATGCAATCTGATTTTAATTTATTATCAGAAAAAATTATTTATAGTAAAGAATTGAAACTTGCTGGTTCTATAGATCTATTATTACATGATAAAAAAACAGATGAATATACAATTGTTGATTGGAAAACATCTAGGAAGATTGATACCTCAGCATTTAGACATAAAACAGGAAATCAAGATGCAACAAGAGATTTAGAAGATTGCAACTTTAATCATTACTCATTGCAACTATCAATGTATCGATATATTTTAGAAAATTATTACAATTTAAAAATTAAAAATCAAATGATTGTTCATATTACAGATTATGATTGCAGGGGTTATGTCACTCCATATCTATTAAATAATATTAAAAGAATGAATAACCATTAAAGGAATAAAATAATTATGTCATTTTTAAAAAAACTAAGTGAAAATAAACAAGCAATAACATTATATAAATATAATGGGAATGATCTTAAAGTTGATTCAGATATTGAAATTAGTAAAAACACGAAAGACTCTAATTTTATTCATATTTGCTTTATCGATTTAGAAACTACGGGTACCCATAAAAAAAATGATGAGATTATAGAAATTGCAATGAAAGTTATAAAAATTGACAAAAATACAGGAGAAGGACTACAAGCAATTGCTGAATATGAATCTTTCCAAGACCCAGGATTTCCAATTCCAGAAGAAGCATCAATTATTAATAATATAACAGACGACATGGTTAAAGATCACCAAATAAATTGGAATAAGGTTATTGAAATTCTTAATCTTTCTCAATTATGTGTTGCTCACAATGCAAGCTTTGATCGTGCATTTTTGGATAGAAAACTAGATGAATCAAAAAATAAAGTTTGGGCATGTTCTATCAATGATATTAATTGGATTAATCGAGGATTTACTAATTCCAAATTAGAACTATTAGCTTACTGGCATGGTTATTATTATAACTCACATAGAGCAATGTATGATGTTGATGCTATGATTCATTTACTTGTTCATCCTCATTATGAAACAGACAAACCTCTTAATGAACTAATTCAAAAGGCTAGAGTTCCTCAATTTAGAATGCTCGTTAAGTTTAATTATAAAAAAGAACTAGTAGATATCATTAAATCTAAAAGATATGGATTTAATAGTGATACAAAAGAGTGGTCTAAGATAATTCCTGAAAATAAATTAGAAGAAGAAAAAAAGTGGTTAGCAGATAATATTTATAATGGCAATTTTGCTGGGCTTGTTGAAAAAATCACATTAATTGATAAATATAAAAATAGATAAAAATCCATTTTAAATAATTGTTATTTAGTCTTAATTTAAACGATGCTAATAAACAGATATTATACAAATTCAAAGCTCCTGAAGGAGCTTTTTTTTTATAAATAAATGAATAAAAAACCTGCCAAATTAATATTATCAAATGGAAAAATATTTAATGGTTTTTCTCTTGGGTTTGAAGGAGAATCTTTAGGAGAGGTGTGTTTTAATACAGGGATGACTGGTTACCAAGAAATTTTAACAGACCCTTCTTACGCTCAACAATTAATCACAATGACCTATCCACATATTGGAAATTATGGTACTAATGATGAAGACATTGAAAGCAAACAAATTTATGCTGCAGGCTTTATTGTAAAAGAGGCATGTGATATGCCTTCAAATTATACATCAAAAGATACTCTTAATAATTATTTAAAGAAAAATAAAATTGTAGGAATAGAGGGAATTGATACAAGATATTTAACAAAAATAATTAGAGATGAAGGTGCTATGAATGGTATCCTTTCAAGTAAAGAATTAGATAATAATCAATTAATCAATAAATTAAAAAATCACCCAAAAATGGAGGGGTTAGATTTAGCAAAAATTGTATCTTGTAAAAAACCCTATTGGTGGAATAATAAAAATAATAAGTATAAAATTGCAGCCATTGATTTTGGAATTAAACATAATATACTAAGATTGCTTGAATCACATAATTGCTCCATCAAAGTTTTCCCTGCAAATACATCTAAAAATGAAATTTTACAATTTAAACCAGATGGGATGTTTTTATCAAATGGGCCTGGAGATCCCGCGGCTGTTACATATGCTATTGATATGGTTAAAAAAATTTTAGGAAAAAAAATACCTGTCTTCGGAATATGCTTGGGTCATCAAATTTTATCTTTAGCATTAGGTGCTAAAACATATAAATTAAAATTTGGTCATCGGGGTTGCAATCATCCTGTTAAAAATATTATAAATAATACAGTAGAAATTACCAGTCAAAACCATGGGTTTAGTATCCATAATAAAATTCCAAATAATATTACTATAACTCATACTAGTTTAAATGATCAAACAATTGAAGGTATTAAATCAAATAATTATCCTGCATTTAGTGTGCAATATCATCCAGAATCTAGTCCTGGACCTCATGATTCAAGATACTTATTTAAACAATTTATAACACTTATAAAACAATCTTATGCCCAAAAGAAATGATATAAATTCTATATTAATTATAGGCGCTGGTCCAATTATTATTGGTCAAGCATGTGAATTTGATTATTCTGGAACTCAAGCATGTCAAGCACTAAGAGAAGAAGGCTATAGGGTTATTCTTATTAATTCCAACCCAGCTACTATTATGACGGATAAAAATATTGCAGATGCAACATATTTAGAACCAATAGAAATAAATGCAATAGAACAAATTATTATAAAAGAACAACCAGATGCAATTTTACCCACCGTGGGTGGTCAAACTGCCTTAGATATGGCCATGGAACTCAATAAAAAAGGAATATTAAAAAAATATAACATACAATTAATTGGTGCAAATATAAAATCTATTGAAACAGCAGAGAATAGAGAAAAATTTAAAAAATCAATGTCTCGCGTTAACATCCCCACTGCTAAAGGTGGATTTGTTAAAAATAAAAATAATGCTCTTAAATTAATTAAAGATATTGGATTTCCTGTTATTATTAGGCCTTCATTTACTATGGGAGGAACAGGAGGATCAACAGCTTATAATATTGAGGAATTTTCAAATCAAATTGAATTGGGATTACGGGCAAGTCCTATACATGAAGTATTAATAGAAGAATCTCTTCTAGGATGGAAAGAATTTGAAATGGAAGTTGTTAGAGATTTAAATGATAATGCTATTATTGTATGTAGCATAGAAAATATTGACCCAATGGGAGTTCATACAGGTGATAGTATTACAGTTGCACCTATTCAAACTTTAACAGATAAAGAATATCAAAAAATGCGAAATTGGTCAATTTTATGTTTAAGAACAATTGGAGTTGACACAGGCGGTTCAAATGTTCAATTTGCTGTAAATCCAAAAAATGGACGTACAATAATTATTGAAATGAATCCAAGGGTTAGTCGTTCATCAGCCTTAGCATCAAAAGCGACAGGATTCCCTATTGCTAAGGTTGCAGCCAAACTATCTATTGGACTTACATTAGATGAAATAGAAAATGATATAACAGGGCAAACTTTGGCATCCTTTGAACCTTCAATTGACTACGTAGTAACAAAAATCCCACGATTTGATTTTGAAAAATTTCCGACCTCTGATGGTATATTGGGAGTTCAGATGCAATCCGTTGGTGAAGTTATGGCTATTGGAAGAACTTTTAGAGAATCTATACAAAAAGCATTTCGATCACTTGAAGTTGGATTAGATGGATTTGAACCTAAAAAAACAGATTATCGTTCTTTAGATATAAAAAAAATAAGTTTCCCTACTGCTTTTAGATTATTAAAAGTCTGGCAAGCATTAAAAGAAAATTATTCTATTGATAAACTATATGAACAAACAAAAATTGATCCATGGTTTTTATATCAATTAAAAATATTAACAGATATTAATATTGATAATAAGCTTTTTAAAAATAAGCTTTTATCATTAAAAAAAGAAGGGTTTTCAGATAAACAAATTGCAACATCATTAAAAAAAGACGAATTAGATATACGTAAAGAAAGAATAAAAAAAAATATTTTACCAACCTATAAAATGGTAGATACTTGTGCTGCTGAATTTAAAGCACAAACTCCTTATTGCTATTCGACATATGAATTAAATAATGAAATTAAAAAATTTGAAACTGAATCAGTAATCATCTTAGGTGGTGGTCCAAATAGAATTGGACAAGGAATTGAATTTGATTATTGCTGTGTACAAGCAGTCTATGGTTTAAAAGAAATGGGCTATAAAACAATCATGATTAATTGTAATCCTGAAACAGTTTCTACAGATTTTGATACAGCAGATAAATTATACTTTGAGCCTTTAACATATGAAGATGTAATGAATGTTATTGATTTAGAGAAACCAAAAGGTGTAGTTATACAATTTGGTGGACAAACACCATTAAATATTGCAAATCAATTATTAAAATCTAAAGTTAATATTTTGGGTACACATCCAAAATCAATTGATCTTGCAGAAAACAGAAAAAAGTTTGGAAAAATTTTAAATAAATTAAATATACCAGCTCCAAATTTTGGAACAGCCTTTTCAATTAATGAAGCAATAGTAATTGCAAATCGAATTAATTATCCGGTACTTGTAAGGCCATCATATGTACTTGGTGGTAGAGGAATGGAAATTGTTTATAATGAAGATGGGTTAAAAAATTATGTTGGTAAAGCAGCTTTAGTTTCAGGAGACCATCCAATTCTTATAGATGCATTTTTAGAAAATGCATATGAATTTGATGTAGATGCAATTAGTGATGGTAGTGATGTTGAAATTGCAGGAATTATGCAACATATTGAAGAAGCCGGAATCCATTCAGGAGATTCATCATGTGTTTATCCTTCTTATTTTTTACCAAAAAAAGAACGTAATACAATTATTAATTACACAAAATTATTAGCAATTGAGTTAAATATTATTGGACTTATCAATATTCAATTTGCTATGAAAAATAGTAAAATATATGTTTTAGAAGTAAATCCAAGAGCAAGTAGAACAGTTCCATTTATAAGTAAAGTAAAAAATATTCCCTATGCAAAATATGCAAGTCAAATTACTGCTGGTAAAAAAATTAAATCATTAAATTTAAATTATAAAAAATCTAATTTAATTGCTGTCAAAAAACCTGTTTTTCCATTTAATAAATTCCCAAATCAAAAAATATTTCTATCACCTGAAATGAAATCAACAGGTGAAGTAATTGGATTTGATAAACATTTAGGCTCAGCATATTCCAAAGCAGAAATAGGTGCTGGCAATAAATTGCCTAAAAAGGGGAATATATTTATATCTGTAAATGAAAATGATAAAAATGAAATTTTAAAAATTGCACGAGACTTTACTGAAATTGATTTTCAAATTATTGCAACAATTGGGACATGTAAATTATTAAATGCCAATGGAATTAAATCAAAAAATATATTTAAAGTTGGAGAAGGAAGACCACACATTGTAGATGCGATAAAAAATAGTGAAATAAATTTAATTATCAATACACCTTTAGGTGAGCAATCCAGATATGACGAATACAAAATTGGTAAAGCAGCAATAGAATATAAAATTCCAGTTATTACTACACTAGCTGGAGCATATGCAGCATTACGCGCAATAAGATTTCAAAATAAAAAATTAACTTATAACAGCTTACAAGAGATATTTAATGACAAATAAACTATACCCAAAAATTAAACCTTATAATGATTTCTATTTAAAAGTATCAAATCTTCATACAATATATGTTGAAGAATCAGGCAACCCTAATGGGAAACCTGTAATTTTTCTACATGGAGGGCCTGGTGGTGGGATTGAGCCTATTTATAGACAATATTTTAATCCAAAAAAATGGCGTATCATAATCTTTGATCAACGTGGATGTGGTAATAGTTTCCCACATGCAGAAATTAAAGAAAATACAACTTGGGATTTAGTAAATGATATCGAATTAATTAGAAATTATTTAAAAATAAAAAAATGGGTTGTTTTTGGAGGAAGCTGGGGATCAACATTAAGCTTATGCTATTCAATCCTACACCCAAAAAAATGTAACGCATTAATTTTACGTGGTATTTTCTTATTAAGAAAATTTGAAATAGATTGGTTCTATCAAAAAGGATGTAACATGATTTATCCTGATCAATGGGAAAATTATAAAAGTATAATTCCTAAAAAGGAACAAAATAATTTTGTAAAAGCATACTATAAAAGGCTAACATCAAAGAATAAATCTACTAGAATAAAGGCTGCTACAGCTTGGTCAAAATGGGAGGCAAGTACAAGTAAGCTTGTTCAAGAAAAAAAATCACTACACCATTTTGACAATCCTAAAGTTGCAGAAGCATTTGCAAGGATTGAATGTCATTATTTTATAAACAATGCATTTTTAAAAAATGATGATTGGATTTTAAAAAATATAAATAAAATAAAAAATATTCCAGGTGCAATTATTCAAGGTAGATATGATGTCGTCTGTCCAATGCAATCAGCTTGGGATTTACATAAAAAACTAAATCATTTTGAATTCTATATTATTGATAAAGCAGGTCATTCTATGCTTGAAAAAGATATCCAGAATCAATTGATTGATTGCACAGATAAATTTATTAAATATTAAAAAAAACCTCAAATTAAAATCTGAGGTTTTATATTTCATTGAAACAAAAATTTAAATTATTATTTATCACATTTACTATAACCACATTCCATACAAGAATCACATCCATTTTCAGTTTTTAATGATCTTCCACTACATGATGGACATATTCTAAATTCCATATTCATACTTATATCATTAGTAGGTTTTATTTCTACTTTTTCAACTAATTCTGGCATCTCTTCATTTGGAACTTGATCTAACTGCTCTTTATCTTTTTTAATATCTTCTTTTGAAATAATTCCAACATCATAAAAAAATCTTTCAATTGTTTCAGCAACTTCTGCATAAAAAGAATGATAATATCTACCTTCTTTAAATGAACCACCATTTGGATCATGTATTCCATGTAATTCTTCTAATATAAACATTGGGTCTGTGGCTCGTCTGAAAATTGCAGATATTAATCGTGTTAATACAACATACTCCGGCGCCCTATTTAAATCTTTAGAATTAATAAAAATTTCAATAGGTCTTCTACCACTTTCTGTTTCTACATAACTAAGAGTTATAAATACAGAATTTTTCACAAAAGCACTTTTTACTTTATACACTTTTGCGTCAACTACTTTTGGTCTTGAAGCAGAACTAGATTGTTTTTTTTGATTTGATTCTACTGAAGATTGTTCGGTATTTTCTTTTTTGCTCTTTACTTCTACTATTGTTGATTTTTTATTTAACTCTATCATTTATTCTGCGTTTTGAAATTTTTCACTTTCAATTATTTCTTCAATTTTAGTTTCACTATTTTTCATATAATGATACATTGTTGTTAATGTGCCATCTGGTAATTTAATAATTTCATCACCTTTTGCCTTAATAGTTTCGTTATTATTATTGGTAATTTCAAACTCTTTATCTTTATTTTTTTGGAAGTCTGTTAATTCATTTTTATTAGTACTTAAAATAGGAAATCTACTACCATCTCTATAAATTGTTACGCCTTTAAGTTTAGCTTGCCAAGCTTGCAAATAAATATCTGAAATTATTTCTGGTTTAATATCTTCAGGTAAATTAATAGTTGAAGATATACTATGATCAATATATTTTTGAATAAGACCTTGTATGTCAACTCTTTGATTTGAATTTATTTTATGAGCTGTCCTAAATAAATAATCTGGTAATACATCTTCAATATCAGCTGCATTCTCAACTTTTTCATGTAAATCAAATTTGTCAATATATGCTTGAATTGTAGAGTGAAATACCTTAAAAAACTTATTCCCAAATGATTCTGATCGTCTTGTATAATGAGTCGAAAAAATTGGTTCAACACCACCTGAAACTCCAATGTAATTTTTATCTTTATCTTGGTATGATAATACAATATTAGAAATTGAACCAGTTGGCGCAATAGACATAATCGCAATATTCCTTAATCCATTTTCTGTAATTTGTAATTGTGTTTCTTTACTTAGAGCCTCATGAACAAATGGACACTTCATATAATTTTCTTCATTAAATATTGGAGAAGAGCCTTTTTCACCACCAATTACTGCTGATGCCTGATAAGCAGCATTTGTAATAAATTTCATTGTTTCTGAAATTAATGCAATGCCATCTTCAGAATCATATGCTAATCCCATTTGATTTAACATATCTGCAATTCCCATTACTCCAAGACCTAATCTTCTTGTTTCTTTGGCTGCACGTCTTTGTTTTTCTAATGCATTTAAATCTTCATTCCATGTTACAACATTATCTAAAAATCTAACTAAAATTCTTGTGCTTTCTGCTAACTGATCCCAATTAATTTGTGCTCTATCAGTAAATCCATCCTCAATAAATCTAGATAAATTAATAGAACCTAAGTTGCATGCACCACCATCTTCAAGCGGAACCTCTGCACATGGATTAGTACATATAATTGGTCTACCAACATAGTTGGAGGGAGAATAATCACTCATGGTTGTCCAAAAAATAATCCCTGGTTCTGCTGTTCTATAATTACCCTCAATAAATTGATCCCATATATCCCTTGCTTTAACTAGCTCTCTTACTTCGTTTGTTTGAGAACTATCAAAATATAATAAAAAGTCTCCTGATTGTTTAATAGCTAAATCATAATCTTCGCTATTAAGCTTAATATTTAAATCACCATAAACATCTCTCTTACTAGAATCTTTTAATGAATCAGAAGATACATTTGCACCATATTCTTTTGATAGCCACTTATCTAAATCAGAAACACTATCAAAATTATTTAACAGCTCATAATCATCTATGTTTTTTGATGGAATCCCATATGAATAATGAACAGATTCCTCCTCTTGCGGAGCTTCCATAACTGAAGTTTTATTAAATTTTTTATAAACTAAGAATTTATCCTTGCCATATTTTTTTTCTTCATTGACAGCAAACATAAATTCATTACTTACTTTAATAGAAATGTTTGCAAATCTAACCTGAGTATTTTCCATAACTTGTTTTTTTATTGTTTCAAGTTCAGATTCAGAAAATTGACCTGACCAACTACATTGCTCAATAATTTGCTTAGTTACCCAATTAGGAGTTTTTTTCACTTTTAAAAAATATTTAACATCAGGATGTTTTACATCAATTGTCAACATTAATGCTCCACGTCTTCCACTTTGACCAATAAGACCCGTTGTCAATGAATATAATTCCATAAAAGATACGGCTCCAGTTGAACTATCTGCTGCATTATGAACCACTGAATCTTTTGGCCTTAAACATGAAATGTCAACACCAATGCCTCCACCATATGAATAAGTTC
>CAYVBB010000004.1:0-24462 GCA_964448515.1 uncultured bacterium
CGACGACCCTCACGTTGGCAACGTGATGCTCTACCAGCTGAGCTACTTTCGCAATAAAATTCTAAAAAAAAGCATTTTTAATGAGCTCAATTTTAGAAAGATTCATATGAAAAGACAAATACCTTTTTTAACTAATGAGCATGACCATGATGTGCGTCTCCAGGCAATCTGCCTTTATCATCCAACATCGGTCCTCCTATTTCTTTCATCTTTTCTTTACCCTTATCAACAATTTTTAAAATATTAGGCTCATCAAAAACTAACTTTCCGAGTTCAATTTTCTCAAAAGTTAATGTATTTATAGCATTTTCTAGTAATTGATTAGCTTGATTTAGTTGTGATTGATATCCATAAATTCTATTTAAAGTTTTTTGGTCACTTTTATATAATTTTATTAAGTCTACATTAGGATCACCTTGTTTCATTTTTTCTAATCTATCGCCAACTCGATTTATAGTATTTTCACACCAAGATAAATCTGTAAAAGGCAAATCCTTATCAACAATATTTAAATCAAATTTATATAATAATTTTCCTCTATCACCTGCTATATATGTTGGTATTCTTGATCCACCATCTGATGATCTAGTTCTACCTCTACTACTTAATATCATATCTATCTCAAAATCATTATTATAAAGCTTTGTTAAATCTTGTTGAGTAGCATTAAATAAAAGTATAACAATATCACTTTTATCAGTAACTTCTTTTAATATATTTTTTAAAGATGCGATGGGATCTAAAATTTCAATTTCATTATTATCAAAAACAGAGGTCAACCCTACAATACCAATATTAATATTATTCTTTTCTATAATTACATAAGGTTCAAATATTAATTCACCTGTTTTATTGGCTATATTACAGGAAAGAAATGGAAAAGCTGATCTTTTATATTGTGATAGAATAAAATCAAGACCACCAGCAAAATCTTTTGAACCTGGAGAAAAAGCATCACAACCCATTTCATTAAAAGAATCTATAATAATTTCTGCATTAACCTTAGAGACATCTAAAGTTACACCTGGATCTAAAATATTTTTCTTAAATAACAAATCCCCTGCATCCAAAACCAATGGATTAATCCCTTCATTATTTAATTGTTCTAGTATAGTTGCTTTTCGAGCTAGACCGCCCAATGGTTTTTTTTTTCAACCACAAGGGTCTATTTCACCATGAACATTTGTTGTACCAATAATTGTCAAAATATTATTACCAAATGATTCTTGAGAAAACAAAAAGCAAAACATAAATAATATATACATCATTTTTAACATTTAGTTATTTTTAGATTTAATATTAACATATAAACTTATCCCTAAAAATACTATATCTTCAAATATTCTTTTTATCATATTTTTTCTTAATTCTAAATCATCTAAATCAGATGTATTTAAATCAAAACATCCACATTCAACATTAATACCTCTAAAAATAGCTTGAGTTAAAATAAAAATAAACCAGACTAGCAATATTATCGATAAGAAAGATGCTCCGTGAACCTTTAAATTAAAAATTAAACATATACCAATAATAAATTCAAGCCAAGGAATGAATAAAGCAAATAAATTATTTAATATGATTGGAGTAATATGATAATTATCTATTACATTAGAAAAGCTAATAGGATCAATAATTTTATCAATGCTAGCGTAAATAAATATATAACCTAGAAAAAGTCTTCCTATTAATAACAAATTAATATTTTTAAATAAATTAATCATTTTTTACAGGGTAACCTTTATCTAGCCATTCAGGAATTCCACCTTCATATATCAAAATATTATTCATCCTTAACTCATTATAAAAATAGAAACCTAAATCTTCACTTAAACTACAACCATGACCATCGCAGTAGATTAAGAAATTTTTATTTGAAAATGATTTACTATTAATTTTATCAATACTATCACTAATATAAAATTCTCCATTTATTAAACTCATATAAACTATAGAATCATCTATATCAACTTCGATACTAAAATCTTCCTGTATTTCAATTAAATATTTCAAATCATAATCACTAACAATTTGTTCTATTAATTCATAAGGTATATTTATTGATGATGTTATATGTTGATCATTATATGATTCAATATCTCTAGCATCAATAAAAGTAACTAAATTATTATCATAGAGCATTTTAGATAATTTTAAATCTAACACCGTAGGTAATTCTAAATTACTAATCAAAGAATACAAACTATCAAGTTCATTAATATCTAAGTTGAGTTCTTGTAATTTTGATTTCTTAAAGAAAGAATAATCTTCTAAAGATAAGTACCTAAAGAAGGATAGAATTATCGAAATAGTTATTATTTGAATTATATCTTTATAATTAATTTTCATAAATCTAAATTATCATAAGCCTAAATTTAATAAATAAAAGCTTTTTCTTTGAGAAATATTCAATAAAAAATAAATTAAGGCTTACTAAAGAGTGTTTTTTAAGGGGATATAGCTCAGCTGGGAGAGCGCTTGAATGGCATTCAAGAGGTCAGCGGTTCGATCCCGCTTATCTCCACTTTAAAATTTAATAGGAGTATTTTTTTTATGTTAAGTATGTCAAAATTAAGAGATAATTCAAAATGGATGTTATGGACCTTACTATTCTTTTTTGTAGCTAGTATGGCAGTTGGAGGATTAGTTGGAGGAGCTAATATTTTAGGTACAATTCAAAGTTTCTTTGGAAAAATAGATACAAGATTATATGTAGGTAAAGTAGGCAATGAAAGCATCCCTATATCTTACTTTTTAAATGAAAGACAAATACAACTAAATAGATTTCGTCAACAAGGTAGAAATATAGACTCTAGAGCTGAACAAAATGCTAGCGATTTTGCATGGAATAATATTATTGAAAGAAAAATAAAAGATCAAAAAATAGAAGAACTAAATTTAATGGTCCAATCAGATGAAATATATAATTTCTTACTATTGAGTCCTCCTGTGGCATTTCAAAATAATCTTAAAGAATTAGGGTTATTTGAAAACGAAGAAGGTAATTTTGACTTAGATTCTTATCAATACTCTGTTAGTAATGTAGGTATTCCAGATACTGCAAAAAGTCTTTTACTAATTTGGGAAAACTATTTAAAAACTTTTTTAGCAGATAGAAAACTTCAAAGTTTTTTTAATAATTTAAATAGTACATCAGATTATGAAATTAAAAATAATTATAAATTAAATAATATAAATTGCAGCATAGACATCTTAAATGTTAAAGTAAATGATATCAATGACTCACTTTTAATAATTAACGATGATGAAATTTTAGAAAAATACAATCTAGATAAAGAAGAAAAATATAATAACTCAGAATCTATTACTGTACAATATGTTCTTTGGGAAAATTTAAATTCATCTGACTTAGATTCAATTCAAGTAATTGATATGCAAGACAGTTTACTTCAAATGTCTATTGACTTCTCATCTGATGCACAGTCATATTCTTTTGAAGATACAATAAATGAATATAATATCACTGAAATTGATACAATCAAAATAACTGAAGATTTTAAAAACAATTCAGGAATTCCATTCCAAATGGGTGCAGTTAGACAAGCAGTAAGGTTTGCATTTGATAATAATATTGGAGATACCTCAGATTCATTTCAAACTGATAATGGCTTAGCCGTATTTAATATTATAAATTCAAATAAAAGTTTTTATACTAAACTAGATGAAGTAAAAGGTAGTATAGAGAGAAGTTTAAAAAGAGAAAAAAAACAAGACTACTCTTATAACTTATTAAAAAACATCGATTATAAAACAGATAATTGGGAAGCAATTGCTGATAACAATAATTTAATCACATACTCAAATAATATCACATCAACTATTGGAGGAAGTTTTCAAACAATTGGAAAGAATAATTCATTAATTAATCATTTAAACTCTATGGAAATAAATGATTTTACTGAAATCATAAAATCATCTAGTAATGTTTTTGTAGTAAAACTATTAACGAAGGATGATTTCAATGAAAATAAGTTTAATGAAATCCTTGATTCATTAAGAACAGAATCTACAATTAGAAATAGAAATAAAGTTTATAGTCAGTGGCTTAATAGTGAAAAAGAAAAATTAGACATTATTGATTTAAGATCTAAAATATTTTAGTTTTCTATATCAGAAATAGATGTGTTATTGGTAAATACATACTCGTCAATATCCAAACCCCAACGCTGCATATATTTTTCAATTTCTGATTTATTAAATTTTCTTTCATTTACTTGCAATACAACAGTTTTCGTTAATACTGAACCATCTATATAATCAATATCTGATTTTCGCCTAAATTCATTTATTAAATTTTTCTGCACATCTTCTTCTTTTAAATTAGATATTTTTAAAATTACATTAGTATTTTTAGGATGTTTACTTTTATTTGTTACAAACAAAAAAGATAAAAATAATATGGGAATAAATAAGTATTTCATTTAATATTAATTACGGGATTAATTTAACAATAATTAGAAAATATTACAAGGATTACTTAAAGTAAATTATGAAGTGTTTAGTTTCCAGCTGAATGTATACCTTTTTTAATATTAACAGTGTTTAATATTAACATCCCTATAAAAAACAATAGAGCTAACATTAAAAGCGATAATCTTATATTGTTTGTATAATCAATAATCAATGTAAAAAGAAGAGGTCCTAAAAAAGCAGTTGCTTTACCTGAAAAAGCAAAAAAACCATAAAATTCATTTTCTTTACTCTTTGGAATTAAGCGACCCATCAATGATCTACTTGCTGCTTGATTTGGACCCATAAAAATTCCAATCAAAGCTCCAGATATCCAAAAGTAGAATTCACCATTCTCTAAAGTCGGAGCTATAAATGCAATTAAAAGTGCAAGAATAAAGCCTAAATTCGTTATTTGGACAGTATTTTTTCCACCAATGTAATCATCTAAAAAGCCTAACAAAAAAGCCCCAATACCAGCAAAAACATTCAATACAATCCCAAATATCATCAACTTACCATTTGTGTCCATATCAAAGCCAAATTGTGTATAAGCATAAGGACCTCCAAAGGCAATAACTGTAATCATAGCATCATTATAAACAACCCTAGCTAATAAAAAACGTATAATTTGTTTATAGTTTTTTATTTCATGAAATGTTCTTTTAATTGTTTTAAATGAATCTGAAATAAGATTTTTTGTTGGTTTTATAATTTTATTATTAGTTTTAACATATAAAAAAGTAGGGATAGAAAATATAGCAAACCATATACCTATAAAGACATTAATTATTCTAATATGTTCATAAGTAGTTTTATTTAACTCATTACCTGTTAGTGGATTAACTGGGTTATCAGGTGCAACAAATACAACAAAACATAGAGCAAGAGCTATTAAACCACCTATATATCCAAAAGACCAACCATAACCTGAAATCCTTCCAATTTTACTTTTAGGAGCAATTTCTGGTAAATAAGCATTTAAAAATACTCCACCCATTTCAAATCCAATATTTGCTATACAAAAAAATAATAATGCATTAAATACATCACCTTGCTGTGGAAAATACAACAAAAAAGAAAAAAGAATGCATATCCACGTCCAAAAAATTAAAAATAATTTTCTATAACCTCCCCTATCAGCTATTGCTCCCATTATAGGAGATAGCAAGGCAATTGCTAATGATGAAATTGTTATTGCCTTTCCCCATGCTGAAACGCCAGCTTCTTCAGTACCTAAAAAAATAGTAGAAGCAAAAAATGTTGAATATATAAATGTTACAGTTATAGTTGTAAAAGGCTGATTTGCAAAGTCATAAATAGACCAGGAAAAAATAGTTCTATTATAAAATTTCTTATTCTTCATCATTTATAAAAAAATTTTTTAAATCCTTATATCCTTCTCTTGTGAATTTCACAAACATAATTACAAACATAATCAATGAAAAAAAGAATATAAATTGCCAAAAATATTTCCAAATCATTTTATCATTCCTTTTATTTTATCTGGGAATACAATAGAGCCTATAACCATAAGTGATATACTAAAAATCAAGGACATAATACCTATAACAGCTGGATTATCAATACTAAGACCTATAAAATTTCTAACTGGTTCAAGTCCAACAATACTCGAAAGACCTCCCAATAAAGATAATACAGCCCCTGTTGAACTTGCTTTTTTCCAATAAAGACCTAGAACAACAACAGAAATAGCACCCGTGAAATATATTGCTCCAGTTATACCAAGATAATCCCATATGGCATCAGAACCTTCATAAAACATTCCCCAATAAAATATATAAATTCCCAGGAATAGTATTATTACTCTAGTTAAAAATATTTTAAAATCAGATGATAGTTCTTTTTTATATAATGGTTCAATAATATCATTTGTAATAATAGTACTCCAACATAACAAATAACTATCATGAGTACTCATAAAAGCAGCCAACATACCAGCTACAACAATACCTAAAATACCAACAGGAAGAATTTCAGCTAAGAACTTAGGCATTAAAGAAAGCGATTGATCCCCGACATTACCATTAAAATAAACGAATGCACATATTCCCAAAAAACAAGGAATAATAAATCTAATTAAAAATGAAAAAGAAGACCAAAGATATTGTTTTTTTACAAGACTAGTACTTTTAATTGACAATACTCTAGTAATTGAAGTTGGCCATATAACAGCACTAACAAAACCCAAAACAACCTGCCATGAAATATATGCTCCTCCCATTTTATCTACAGGATTATAGATAGAATTAATATTATAATCTACATTATTCTCTTTCATTATAAATTCTATAGAATTAAATATATTAATCCATCCAAGAGTTTTAATTGAATAAAAAATACACAACATGAAACTTATTGAAAGAACAACATATTGGATATAATCTGTTACTATAACTGATAGCATACCTCCAGAAATAGTATAAATAAGAACAAGCAAAAGTAAAACTAACATAATAATTGTAAGAAAGTTACTATTCGAATCTATACCAAAAATACTTTGAATAAAAATTGCTCCTACTTTTAAAAACAAACCCATATTAAGGATTCCTCCAAGACAGAGCAAAATAGCTCCTAAAATCCGTGTTTTAGGACCAAATCTAAGATTATAGTATTCAGGAATACTTTTCACTTTAAGCCTCCTAAGCTCAACAACTACAAAACCTGTCAAACCAATCAGCAAAGTAACAATGAAGGCGGCAAGCCCTATATGGAAAGAACTAAAAAGTCCATTAATTCCTGTCTGAGCATTATACATAACAGTAATTAATCCCAATTCTGTGCCAAGCATAGTTACAACGCCCAAAGGCAAGCTAACGCTTCTATTTGCTACCATGAAATCAGAAAAGCCATTTACATAGGCTCTTGTGAAAATTCCAACACTAAAAATAAGACTTAAATAACAGCCAATTATTATAAAATCAATATATGTCATTTTAATACATTAGATACTTGTTATTATTAAATTTTACCCAACTTTTCATTAATACATGAATATCTTTATTAAATAAAATGTTATTTCTCAAATTATTAGATCCATATAATTTATCAATAAAATCATTTTCAAGAAAATTGAATTCTTTAGGATGATTTTTTTTAATAATGCTCATTAAATTTACAGTCAATTCAATTGGATTAATCTTTTCTCTATCTATTATAGTTATTCTTAAGCCATTACATTTCTCATTCAGATATTTTGGATAAAGTGATTTACCTTTTATAGACTTAGGAATAAAATTTATTTTAGAAACTTTAAAACCCTCTAAATTTCTATAATTAATTTCATCAATTAATTTATCTGAATCTAACCAAGGAGAACCAATTATTTCAAATGGATTATTCGTGCCTCTACCCTCTGATATATTTGTACCTTCAAATAAGCACAATCCACTATACAAAATAGCTGAATCAATATTTGGTATATTTGGTGAAGGTGGTACCCATTTTAAATTAGTATCATCAAAATACATTTTCCTATTCCATCCTTGCATTTTAACAATATGTAAATCAGTTTTCAAATCATCCTTAAGCCATTTTTTTTCATTTATCATCAATGCAATCTCACCAATTGTCATCCCATGTCGAATTGGAATTTCATGCATTCCTACAAATGATGAGAACTTTTCATCTAATATAGGACCTTCCACTTTACCACTTATAGGATTTGGTCTATCAAGAACATAAAATGGAATGTTATTTATAGCACAAATTTCCATTACATTAGTCATTGTACTTACATATGTATAATATCTACTACCTATATCCTGTATATCAAAAATTATAGCATCTAAATTTTCTAAATATTTAGCATCTGGTTTAAAATTATTACCATACAAGCTAATAATAGGTATATTAAAATCATTAATATCATCTACATATTCTCCCGCACCATAATTATTAACTAAACCATGCTCAGGAGTAAATATTATTTTCAAATTAAAATCTTGAAATTTAGGGGTAATAGAATTATTTTGTTCATTAATTTCAATAATTGTACTAGAGTGATTTACGACTAATCCGACATTTTCTATATTATCAAAATATCTTTCATTGTTTAGCAATATATCACTTCCGATAAATACCTTTTTATCTAAACAACTCTCTTTTATTTTTATATCTATAATATTTGAACTAAAATTATCATCCTTACTATTAAAAATAAGGAATATAGTTATTGAAATAATTAATGTTATTATGATATCTCTAATAAATAAAAATTTATTTGTGTATTCTAAAAATAATACAACCATAATATTAATAAATACACTCCCTAAAATATAAAATGTCCAAGCAATTCCAATTTCAGTAAAAACAAATACAGTTAAAATTCCTGATAAATAACCAATAACTATATTTTTAGTTTCAAACTTTCCAAGTTTAGATAAAATGAAGAAACTTAATAATACACCATATGTAAAAGAAGCTATCTTTAATCCAATAATTATAAGTGAACTATCAATACTATTAAAAAAGATTGCAACAAACACAAGAATTATTGTCCAAACAAATGCAACAATTCTAGAAATCTTTAATGATTTAATATTAGGAAACCAATCCCTTAATGTTGACGAAGACAATGCATTTATTGAAGAGCTTAAAGTTGACATTGCAGCAGACAAAACACCAGCTATAACAATACCTTTAAATCCTACTGGAAGTATATTTTTAATTACATATGTAATTTCCCTATCTTTATCTATCATTACACAATCAGATATTATATAAATTAAAGAACCTATAAATAAAAATAATGAAAATTGAATAAGTACAAAAATTCCACTTCCAATCATTGCTTTTCTTGCTGAATCTATGTTACTTGTTGCAAGAACTCTTTGCACCATCATATAATCTGATCCATGTGATGCAAATGAAAGCATACAACCACCAATAAAAGCAGAGAAAAAAGAAAAGGGGTTTGATAAAATACTATTACTAAAATTAAATATTTTAAACTTTCCATTATCATATAAATATTGAAAAGAATTTTCAGGAACTAAATCAATTATAAAATAAATACATATAATGGCACTCAATAAGTAAATTCCAAATTGAAATGCATCAATATGTATAACTGCTTTTAATCCACCTGAAACCGTATAAATAAGAGTTATAACTCCTATAAGTAATATCGACTCATATATCGACCACCCAGTAATCGATTGAATAATAATTGCTGTAGCTAAAAATCTTACTCCATCAGCTAAGATTCTAGTTATCAGAAATGTAAAAGAAGCTAATTTTTGAATATAAACATTAAACTGCTTTTCTAATATTTCATATATAGACGTTATCCCATGTTTAAAAAATACTGGTAATAAAAAAATACTAACTAAAATACGACCTACTATATAACCGAGAGCCAATTGAAGAAAGGACCAATCTCCACGATAGGATAAACCAGGTACACTTATAAATGTAAGAACTGATGTTTCAGTTGCTACTATTGATAGCATAGCTGTAAACCATGAAACATTTCCACTTGCTAAAAAAAAATCTGAAAATGATTTATTACTAGCTTTCCTATATAAACCATAGGCTGTTACACCTGTAAGAAATAAAAGTATTATTATTATATCAAGAGTATGAATATTAATACTCCTTGATATTAGTCATTATTGAATTATGCAGTTCTCTTCTTATATTATATATACCCTTATTTTCTCTTGTTGGATAAACTCTATTTGTTAAAAAAACAATTATAATTTCTTCATTAGGGTCTATCCATAAAGAAGTTCCTGTAAAGCCTAAATGGCCATAAGATCCAATTGAAAAATAATCACCAGCAGAGCTCCCTTGATCTGAGGGAGTATCCCACCCTAATGCTCTATCTGAATTTACTGGATTTTTTGTTTTTGAAGTAAATACTCTAATTAAATCTTTTTTCAAATATCTTCTTCCTAATAGAATTCCTTCATTTAAGAAAAATTTTGAAAAAGTCCCGATATCTGTAGCGTTTGAAAATAAACCAGCATGTCCAGAAACACCATTTAAAATATAGGCATTTTCATCATGAACTTCACCTTTAATTAATTTCATCCTATAATGATTATCGTACTCGGTTGGTACTACTATATCCTTATTAACAGGATTAAAATAAGTATTAGACATATTAAATGGTTTATAAAAATATTTATCAGATAATTTATCTAGATTTGAATTCGAAACTTTTTTAATAATATCATATAACAATATTATTCCCAAATCACTATAAACCATTTTTTCATCAGGCATATATTCTAAATCTAGATTAACAATATCATTAATAATATCTAATTCAGTATCTATACTATTAATCTTATAATATTCCACATAAGCGGGTAATCCAGATGAGTGAGTCAATAAATGCCTTACAGTTACCTCTTTTTTATTACCAGTATTAAATTCAGGATAAAAGTCTGATAGATAAAAATCTAAACTTAATAATTTTTTCTGTATAAGTTTCATAGCAACAGGTGTGGTAGATAAAACTTTTGTTAAAGATGCTACATCATATATACTTTCATTAGTTATAATTTTAGAATCTTTTTCATATGTGTAATTACCAAAACTTTTATTTATTAATATTTTATTTCCTTTTGAAACAAACAACTGAGCTCCTGGAAATATTGAATCAGAAATAGCTGTATAAATAATATCAAATGATTCATCTAAATCTATATTTAATTGAGAATCAAAGATTTTATAATTTTTTTTTACTTTTAAACCATGACCTATCTTATAAATATCATTTAAATTAATAGGCAATTCTCCTGATATGTCTTTTCTACCAAATAATGCGTCAGTTGAAGCCTTTAATGAAACTGATCCATAACCATATGAACATATGTATGCATCTAAATGATTATAATCAGGTAAATATGGACTACCAAAGCTAATTCCAATAATAGGTATATCAAGAGATTTTAAATCACTTAAAAGTTCATTGTGAGAATTATCAATTGTGGAAAGTCCTTTATCCATACTAATTCTAATTAACATTGATACTATAATCACATCTGAATCTTTTAGTTTATTTAATATATCCTGTTTTCCTAAACTTGTTAATTTATCATTCACATAGATTTCACTAACATTGCCATGAATATAACGTATATCCCTTGCAAATGGCTTTAATCTTTGTCTCAAATCATTATCAGTAGATAATAATAAATGAGTGACCTTTTTATAATTATTAGGCTTAAATGGAATTATATTCTTATTATTTTTAACTAGTGTAATAGATTTTTCTGCAATTTTATTTGCTATTTTACGATTTTCTAAAGAAGCAATATTTTCCTCAACATCTATCCATTCATTATATGGTACAGTAAACAAACCCATATCGTTTTTTTGTTGAATTATTTTATTATATGAATAATTAATTCTATCTACAGAAATTCTACCATTTTGAACAGCAGTATAAATTGATTCTATTGCTGATGTTGCATTTAAAGGAAGAAGGATAATATCTGCTCCTGCTTCAATTGCCTTAATCGCAGATTCTCCATGCCATACATTTGAGGTTAAAGCTCCCATTTCTAGTGCATCAGTAATAATTAATCCATTATAATTCCAATCTTCAATTAATATATCATTCACTATTTTCTTTGAAAAAGTTGCAGGAATATTATCTTGATCAATAGATGGAATAACTATATGACCAGTCATTATAGATTTCACACCTAAAAGTGCTGCTTTCTTAAATGGATATAACTCATTATTATATAATTCTTCTTTAGATATATCTATAATGGGCAATCTAGTATGACTATCGGTATTTGTATTACCATGTCCAGGAAAATGTTTTGCACAAGCTATTAATCCTTGGTCTTGAATTCCTTCAATAAATGACAAACCATACTCAGATACAACTTCGGGGTTATCTCCATAAGATCTAAAATTAATTATTGGATTATTTTTATTGTTATTAATATCAAGTACTGGCGCTAAAATAAAATTTACTCCTATTGATTTAGCTTCAATTGCAGTGATTTTGCCTTGCAAGTATGAATAATGTGTATCACCAGTTGCTGAAACAGCCATATTTGAAGGGAACAATGTTCCATTAATAAACACTCCTAGTCCTCTTTCATAGTCTGAAGCAATAAATAAAGGTGTTTCTGAAATACTTTGAAAATATTTTATATTTTCAAAGGTCCCATGGATATTACCAGTAAAGGTAATTAAACCACCAATCTTATATTTCTTTATAAAATATTCAATATCTTTTTTTTTCCAACTTTCATTATTATGAAAGTTTCCATCCATACGAATCATTATCATTTGAGATATTTTATCTTTCAAACTAATATTCTGTTTAATACTATTATCAATCTGAACTTCATGTGTAGCACAGCTAAAATAAAATAAAAATAATATAATATTAAATTTCTTAAACATACTCTCTTTCTACTCTATTTGTTATGCCTGTCAAATAAATGTATGGGATTGTATTGAAAGTTTTTGCTATATATTCAAGCCTAGAATATCTATTTTCACCTCCCCAAATTACTACTCTATCAATTTTATTCTTTTCATTGTAAGATGTAATATCAATACAAACAAAATCCATTGATACTCTTCCTATAATAGGAAATTTAAATTTATTATAAAATACATAGCCATTATTAGAAAAATCAATAGGAATACCATCAGCATATCCACATTGAATAATAGCAACTTTCATATTTTTTTTTGCATTAAATGTACATCCATATCCAATCTTATCACCTTTATTAATATCTTTTAATAATACTATAGGTGCTGAAAATTCCATAACAGGCTTTAAATTTTTATCTGATTTTAAAAGAGGTGATATACCATAAATAGCTAGCCCAGGCCTAACATAATCATATGAATAACTATTATAATTAAATATACCTGCACTATTTAACAAATGAAATTTTAAATCAAATCCTTTAACTTGATTGATAATATATTTAAAGTTATCAATTTGTTTTTTATTATAATCAGATTTTTTATCATCAGCACAAGATAAATGAGAATAAATTCCTTCAAGTATTATGTACTTAGATTTAATTGCTAATTTGAAAATTTTAATAAAGTCATGCATTGGACATCCTAGTCTTCCCATTCCCGTATCAACTTTAATATGACATCTTATTTTACAATTTTGTTTCTTACATTTAAAATTGATATATGCTATATCACTTAAAGAATTAATCGTAAAAACTACCTTTTTATTCATATTTTCTTCGCATAGGACAATCTTTCCTAAATGGAATATATCTAATCCCGTTTCTGCAATTAATATTTCAAGAATTTCTTTTTTAGTTGCAACACATACAGTTTTAATAGAATTTTTACTTAATATTTTAGCAACTTTAATAGCACCATGTCCATATGCATTTGATTTTATTACAGGATATATTTCTGATGAATCAATTTTTGATTTCAAATAATTTATATTACTTACTAAATGGTTTAAATTTATTTTAGCTACTGGATTCATCTTTAATTCTTATATTGAATTATTTTATTTAATGAAATATTAATATTTTTCCCCTGAGCTGCTAATACTCCTGCACTAAAAGAACATGGAATATCAGAAAAAATCCAGTTTATATTATCAAAATCAAATTTTAAAGAATCAGCTATTAAAGATCTATAAAAATCATTTTTAATTATACTACCATTTCCTGCAATTATAATATTTTTTTTATTGAAACTCATTTCATCAACTAAATGAATAATATAGTCACCAACATGCCTAGTCCCTTCTTGTAAAACAGACAAAGCAATATCATTACCATTGTTTGCTAAATCAATAATATCTTTTGATATACAAGCTGTTTTATATACTAATTCAGCTTGATTTGAAAATGCTTCTTTAATCAAATTAATATTTTCAATTTCCAATTTATCTTTTATACAGTCATGAATCTCAATTATATCGTCATTTACCATTAATAATTCTTGATTAAACAAAATTTTATTAATTATTTTTTTCCCTATCCAATATCCACTTCCAATATCACCTTTATCAAAACCATTCCCAGCTACTTTAATTATTTTTCCATTTTTATCTTTTGCCAAACAAACAATTCCTGTTCCTATGGATAACAATAAACCTTGACCAGTTGGACAAAGCAATTGATAGGCTGCTTCAGTATCTGACAAGATAAGACTATTTTGAGATAATTTATTTTTATCTAATTCCTTTAATAATAATTCTCTACTATGTATATCAGATATACCAGACAAACCAAAACCCAAAGCAGAAATATCTGAAAAATCTATATTTATTTTTTTAGCTAAATTTTTAATCATATTAATAATTATTTTTACACCATTTTCCTTATATACATATAAGTTAGATCCACTATCATTTAATTCAACTAATAGTTTCCCTTCATTATTAAAAATAACGCCTCTTGTACTAGTTCCTCCCCCATCAATACCTAATATATATGTATTATCATTCATTATAATTTTTCATCTTGCCTTCAATTATATAATAACCAATAAAAGAAAAAAATAAAGAATAGAAAAGTGATATAAAAAACATATTATAAAAAATAGATTGATAAGAAATGATATTTTGTATATTTATTAATGTTCCTGAAAATGGTATGTAATTAATAATATTTATATATTCAATAGGATATAAATTCAAGGGAATAAATGAGCCAATACTAAATGATAAAAATAAAAAGAATAAACAATTATAGATATTTATAATCAATTTATTTTTAATTGAACTGGTTATTATTAAAGAAAAATTAACCATAATTATTATACTAGGTAACATAACAAAAAAACATTTAATAAATTGAACAAAATTCATAAATCCAACACTTAAAGAATTTAAAATTATTATTGTAAGAACAGATTGTAAAAAACCAACTATTATTGAATATATAATTTGAGATAATAAATATTCTGAGGATAAAACTGGTAAAGATTTCATAAAATTATTATCATACAACTTTATAACCCAATTAGAATTCAATATATATATATTAAATAAAACGGAGACAAATAGAATTCCTGAACATACCCATATAGAATATATTGGTTTTAAATTGATAAAGACTCTAGATAGAGGAATTGTCAAGAATAGATATAGCAAACATGGAAATAAAAATAAAATAAAAATATATTGAAAAACGAATTTTTTAATATTCAATAACTCTTTATTAATTAATATGAAAATATTATTCATCATCATTTGTATATATTCCTTTAAAAATATCCTCTAAACTACAATTTGAAATATCAATATCTTCTATTTCAGAATCTAAAGCATACTTTAATATTTTAAAATATTCTACTTTTTCTAATGAGTAAAATTTAAAAATATTATCCGAGAATGAAGAATTTAATATCTTAGGATTTAAAGAAATTGTTTTAATAAAATCATTAGGGATTTTATCTCTAAAAGTTATAGTAAATCTTGCTAAACCATGAGTATTATTAACTAAATTTTCAAACGTCCCATTATACTTTATATTACCATTATATAAAATTGAAATTCTATTAGAATAGTCTTGTGCATCTTTAAAGTTATTTGTTGAATAAAAAACTGTTGAATCTTTTAATGAATTACAAATATAATTCCATATTAAAGTCCTATAATTTGGATCTATATTAGAAGTTGGCTCATCTAAAAGTATTATTTCCGGGTTATGTATTACTGCTCTTGCAAACATAATAACCCTACATAATCCATATGATAATGAATCAGGATAAAAATTTAAATAATCATAAAAATTTAAATCTTTTGATAATTCTCTAATTCTTTTATTAAGAGTAGTTTTATCAATTCCATAAAGTTGTCCATAAATTGATATATTCTCATAAACAGTTAAATCCTTATCAAATTCAGTATTTTGCGGCATATAGCCAATAATTGATTTAATTTCATTCAATTTTAATCCTATATCGAATCCTTTAACATAAATTGATCCTCTATCTTTTTGAATAATTCCTGAAATCATTTTTATAATAGATGATTTTCCAGAACCATTTGTACCAACAAGTGCAAACCTAGTTCCTTTTTGAACACCAAAAGATAGATCTGCTAATAAAGTTTCCGATTTTATCTTTTTTGCAACAGACTTAAATGTTATAGATGCTTCCATAATATTATTTAATGTGCCTCATACCAATTATCACCAGAATTATAATCAACTTTTATTGGAACATCTAACTTAATTGCATTTTCCATTTCTCTAACAACCATTTGAATTAATTCTTCTTTTTCATCCTGAGGGGTTTCAAATAATAATTCATCATGTATTTGCAATATCATTTTAGATCTAAATTTCATTTTTTTTAATTTATCATAAATATGAACCATTGCTACCTTAATTAATTCAGATGCAGTACCTTGAATTGGCATATTAATAGTTGCTCTTTTTTCTGCTTCTTGTAAATTTCTATTAGTTGATCTTAGATTAAATGTATTTCTTTGTCTTCCTAGTATTGTTGAAACATAGCCATTTTCAAAACCTTTTTTAATTGTATCATCAATATATTTCCTAATTCCTGGATATCTATCAAAATAATTAGATATAATATTTGAAGCTTCTTTAATAGGAATCTTAAGTTCTTGAGAAATTCTAAAAGGTCCAGCTCCATAGGCTATACTATAATTAATAATTTTAGCAACTCTTCTATGATTATACATAACATCCTCAATATTTATACCATAAATTAATGAAGCTGTCTTTGAGTGAATATCTAAATTATTTTTAAATGAATCGATTAATTTTTTTTCTTTAGAATAGTGAGCTAATATTCTTAATTCAATTTGAGAATAATCAAAAGAAATAATCAGATTATGATCATTAGCTTTAAAAGCTTTTCTGATACTTTTACCTACATCAGACTTTATTGGAATATTTTGAAAGTTTGGTTTTGTACTTGATAATCTACCTGTAGAAGTTACACCTTGATTAAATGATGTATGAATTCTATTTGTATTTGGATTAATAAATGTAGGTAATTTATCTAGATAAGTATTTACTAATTTATTTAAATGCCTATATTTTAAAAGAAAATCTGCAATAGGATGATGATCTACCAATTTTTTTAGAACTTCATGTGATGTACTTCTTTTTTTAAACATTTTTAACTTTAAATCATCAAATAGTACCTCAGCTAATTGTTTTGGAGAATTAATATTAAATTCTTTTTTTGATATCTCACATATATTCCTTTTTAAAAAATCTAATTCAGTCTCTAATTCTGCACATAAGTTATTTATAATTGATTTATCTACATAAACACCATTGTATTCAATCTCAACTAAAACCTTAACTAAAGGGATTTCTACATTATAAAATAATTCTTCTAATTTTTTTTCTTTTAAAATTCTAGATTGAATTTCATATAATTGAAATGCGACATCCGCATCTTCACATGCATAGAAACAAATATCATTTAAAGAAACTGTATCCATTGAAACCTGATTAGATTTTTCTCCTATAAGATTTTCAATAGGAACCATTTTATAATCTAAATAATCCTTAGACAAATTATCTAATTTATAACTATTTTTTTCAGGAGAAATTAAACTTTCAGCAATCATAGTATCAAAAAAAATATTATTTATATCAACACCATTTCTTTTTAAAACAAGGGCATCATATTTAATGTTTTGTCCTATATATTTAATATCTGAAACTTCTAAAATAGGTTTTATCAATAACAAAACATCTTCTGAATGAAAAGAATCTATTAATTTATTATTATATAAAAAGGGAATATAATAGCCTGTATTTTTTTTATATGAAATTGATATACCAACAATTTCTGCTAAATTGGGATCTAAACTTGTAGTTTCTAAGTCGATTGAAACAAACTCTTGGTTTTTTATTTTTTTTAATAAAGATTTTAAATTTTTAAAATTATCTATCAAATTATATGTTTTTTTAATATTTATTTTATTTTCATTAATTTCAGATTTAATATTTAATAATTTATCGAATGTATATATATCATAATCATGTAATTCCTTTATCATTTTATCTATAGATAAATCTTTTGTTTCCAATATATTAATATTAAAGTCTATTTCAACATTTTTATCTATTGTGACAAGATTTTTAGACAAAAAAGCATTGTCTTTATCATCTGAAAGTAACTTTTTTATTCTTGGATTATCAATTTTTTCAATATTTTTATAAATATTCTCAACTGTAGAGAATTCCTTTACTAATTTACAAGCAGTTTTAGCACCAACACCTTTTACACCTGGAATATTATCTGAAGCATCACCTACTAAAGCTAAATAATCAATAAAATTTTCTGGGTAAATACCATATTTATTATAAACACTATCGATATCATAAACTGTTGTTGGTTTAAAACTATTTCCAGGATTATATAAAAATGTATTTTTATTTACAAGCTGAACTAAATCTTTATCTCCACTATACATATATGTAGAAACATTATCATTATTAATCAATTCAGGTATTGTCCCAATTAAATCGTCTGCCTCATATCCATCTTTTTTAAATATTTTAATATTCAGAGTATCTAAAACTTTATATAAAGTAGCTAATTGCTCTGATAAATCATCTGGCATAGGTTTTCTATTAGCCTTGTATAAATCATATTCTTTATGTCTAAATGTTTTAGCTTTTGTATCTAATACTATTGCAATATATTTTGGATTCTCATCTTTTAATAATTTTAGTAAGGAATTAATAAAACCATATAAAACTGAGGTATTTACACCTTTTGATGATGTTAATGGATTTTTTACCATTGCATAATAAGCTCTGTAGATAAGAGCCATACCATCTATTAAAAATAATTTTTCTATCATATATTACTTTTTCTTAAATACAGGGACAGGTTTCATCTTATGAAGATTTTGTGAACGATGTTCAATATATTTACTAAGAACATTCTTATCTTTTTCTGACATATTAGCATCTTTTTCTTTAATTAACATTGCCCATTCTAATTCATCATAGCTAGCACCTAATTGCTCTTCATCCGTTCTACCGTCATCCCAAAGACCATCTGTTGGAGGTGCTTTAATAATTTCATCATTAATACATAAATCTTTAGCTAATGCATAAACCTCTGATTTTAATAAATCAGCGATAGGACTTATATCAACTCCACCATCACCATATTTTGTAAAAAAACCTACTCCAAAATCCTCTACTTTATTACCTGTGCCAACAACAATTCCTTTGCAACCACCTGCAATCATATATAAAGTTGTCATACGAATTCTTGCTCTAGTATTTGCTAAAGATAATTTGTTCTGATAATCTATTGGAACTATATCAACAAAATTATCATATATTCTAGATAAATCAGTTTTAATAATTTCAACATTATTATATTTTTTTTTCAAGAAATAACAATGATTAAGACCTCTTATAGTTTCTTCTTCATTTTGATATATTGGCATTATTAATAATTTTGTAGGATATCCAGTCATTGCACATAATGTAGAAGTTACAGCTGAATCAATACCACCTGATATACCAATTACTAAAGTTTTTAAATTATTTTCTTTTAAATAATTTAAAATCCAATTTGATATTTGTTGATGTAATGTCACCTTATGGGTTTAACCTGCTCATTGTTCTAGCAAAAGGAATAGTTTCTCTTATATGTGATAAACCGCATATCCAAGAAACAACTCTTTCAATGCCCATCCCAAAACCTGAATGTGGAACTGATCCATATTTCCTTAAATCTAAAAACCAATCATAATCTTTTTTATTTAAACCTTCTTCATTAATTCTTTCTAAAAGAATCTCAATATCAACCTCTCTTTCAGAACCACCAACTATTTCACCATAACCCTCGGGTGCCAATATATCCATACCTAAAACTACTTTTGGATTTTCTGGATCTCTTTTCATATAAAAAGCTTTTATTTTTGATGGAAAACCATAAACAATAACAGGTTTATTATATTGATCTGAAATATACGATTCTTCTGGAGAACCAAAATCATCACCCCATTCTATATCATAATCTGCATCTTTTAACAAATCAATACACTTTGTATAGCTCAAACGAGGAAATGATCCATTTATTTCACTTAATTTAGAAATATCTCTTTCTAGAGTTTTTAATTCATTAGTATTATTATTTAATACTTCACTTACAATATATACTAATAAATTTTCAGCCCATTCCATATTCTCTTCTATATCACAAAAAGCAATTTCAGGCTCTACCATCCAAAATTCAGTTAGATGTCTTCTAGTCTTACTTTTTTCAGCTCTAAAACAGGGACCAAAATTATAATGCCTACCAAAAGCTAGAGCACTTGCTTCTCCATATAATTGACCAGTTTGACATAAGTAAGCTTTTTGATCGAAATAATCTGTTTCAAATAATGTTGATGTACCCTCAGCTGCATTTGGAGTAAATATTGGTGTATCAATTAATGTAAAATCATTATTATCAAAAAAATCTCTTATTGATTTTATAATTCTATGTCTAATTTTTAATATTGCATATTGTTTTTTTGATCGTAACCATAGATGCCTATTATTCATTAAATAATCAATACCATGCTCTTTTGGAGTAATTGGATAATCTTTTGATAATTGATAAATTTTAAATGAATCAACTAAGATTTCATATCCACCTAAAGCTCTTTCATTTTCAACAATAGTACCAATAACTTCCAATGAAGATTCTTGAGTAAGAGTCTTAAATAAATTGAAATTTTCATCACCTAATTTACTTTTTTCTAATATACACTGTACAATTCCAAATCCATCCCTTAACATAAGAAATCCAATTTTACCACTACTTCTACTATTATAAACCCATCCTTTAAGTGTTATAGTCTTATTTTTATAATTTTTAATATCTTTTATTTTTACAAATTCCATACTTTCCCTTTTACCATGTTGATGTTATCTCATTAATTATTCTCTTAGAAATTTTATCAATTGCTATTCTCATTGCTCCTTCTTTTGGTGTCCCATATTCATCACTATCTTCAGAATCTATTAAACCATCTAAATCATTATCTATCAAATCATTTCCTATATCTGCATCTAAACTATATGTAGACCATTCAGTAATTGATTTATTAATAATATCTTTATTATTAACTAAATCATACCAAATCATATCCACTTGAATCATAACCTTCCATTCATTCACTATTTCATAACCAGTAGAATTATCAGGTGTAAATACATTTGGTTTATCTGTAATAGATTTAATAGTTATATCTAACTTACTATCTGCACTTTCATATGATACTATATCTAAAATATTTTCTAATAACATTAAATCTAAAAATTTTTCATTTAAAATAGTAGCAACAGTATATTCTGAAGTTTTATTAACAATAGGAGGAATAACAACATTTTTTATATGAGCTGGGATCGAACCTTTAAATGAATAATAGCTACAATTAGAAAATACAAACAAGAATATCATATAATACATTAACCTAAACATCATACTCCTTAATTTTTCGATATAGCGTTCTTTCTGATATATTTAAAGCTTTTGCAGTCTTTTTTCTATTATTTTTAAATTTTCTTAAATATTTTTCTATAGCCTCTTTTTCTAATTCATCCATTGTCATTTCACCAACGGCTTCCTCTTTTAATCCTGAAATTGAAGCATCTTCTACATTTGAAAATTGAACTTTATTCAATTTATTATTATTTTCATCATTAGAGGTTGGCAAAAATAACGCTGGATTAGCTGGTTGATCATTAGAAGTTAGTGATTTTCCAGAAGTTATAATCTGTTTTAATTCATTAACATCTTGTCTTAAATACAATAATTGTTTTAAAATTAATTCTCTTTCAAGCTGATCAGAGTCTCCGTCTAATGAAACAGGTAAACTATCATTATTATTTATTGAACCCATATTTAAACTTTTTCTTACCATTTCATCTGTTATACGCAAACCATGATTCATGACAATCAAACTCTCAACTACATTTTTTAATTCTCTTATATTTCCTGGCCAACTATATTTTTTCATTTCAGATATTGCCTCAGATGAAAAACCTTTAAATGCAATATCATTCTTATTTGTAAACTCTAGTCCAAACCTTTCAATATACAGATGCAAATCACTAAGATGATCAGATAAAGATGGGACATTTATATTAATTGTTTTTAATCTAAAGTATAAATCTTTTCTAAAGTTACCTTTATTTACTTCATTTAAAAGCTTTCTATTTGTTGCAGCAACTATTCTAACATCAACCTTGTTTGTCTTTGATTCTCCAACTCTCATAAATTCACCGCTTTCAATAACTCTAAGTAATTTAGACTGAGTTTCTTTAGGTAATTCACCAATTTCATCTAAGAAAATAGTTCCTTTATGAGCTGATTCAAAATAACCAATTTTATTATCAATAGCTCCTGTAAATGAACCTTTTTTATGACCAAATAATTCACTCTCTAGTATTCCTGATGGAATAGCAGCACAATTTACTATAATTAAAGATTCAAACTTTCTTTTACTGTTTTTATGTATTGCTTTAGCAACCATTTCTTTTCCAGACCCAGAATCTCCAGTAATTAAAACTGAAATATCTGTTGACGCAATTTGACCAATTAAGGTGAGAATTTCTACAATTTGATCAGAATCACCAATCATACCCACTGACTGTTTTATTTTATCTAAATCAATCATTACTGATCCTCTTTTTTTAAATATTTAAATGCTTTACTACCAATGTCATTCCTAAAATATTTATTATCAAAATTTATTTTTTCTGTTAAGATATATGCATTATCAATTGCAGATTTTAAGTTTTTATTTAAACCAATTACATTCATGACTCTACCTCCTGAAGCAATTAGATTATTATTTTTAAGTTTAGTACCAGCATGAAAAATAATTTCATCTTCAATTTTATCTAGGCCCGTAATTTTCATACCTTTCTTATATGAATCTGGATAACCATTAGAAGCCAAAACTACAGTAACAGCATAACTATCATCTAAGTCAATTTCTAATGAATCTAAATTACCATTTATAGATGATAAAATTATTTCTAAAAATGAACTCTTTATCAATGGAATCAATACTTGTGCTTCAGGATCACCTAATCTTACATTAAACTCTATTACATAAGGTTCATTATCTTCCATCATTAAACCTATATATAAAAATCCCTTAAATGGATGTCCTTTATCTGACATTGCTCTCAAGGTTGGTTTTATTATTGTTTTTTCAACTTTTTTTCTTAACTCCTCATCAAACAAAGGTGTTGGTGCGTATGCTCCCATACCGCCTGTATTGGGACCCATATCATTATCAAAAATTCTTTTATGATCTTGTGCAGAATTAATAATTTTATAATTCTTACCATCACAAATAGCAAATACAGAAAGTTCATCTCCCTTCAAACATTCTTCAACGGATATTTTAGAAGAAGCAGAACCAAATTTTTTATTAATTATCATTTCATCAATTGCAAGATTAAGCTCTGAATTATTATGACAAATAATAACCCCTTTACCAGCTGCTAATCCATCTGCTTTTAACACCATTGGAAAACCCAACTTATTTTTTAAGGATAAAATTTCTTCTTCATTAGAACATTCAAAAAAAGCTGGTTGAGGTATATTATATTCTTCCATAATATATCTAGCAAATAACTTACTTGTTTCTAATTGAGAAGCATACTTAGAAGGACCAAATATTTTAATATCCCTATCTTCAAAATAATCAACTATTCCATTTTCTAATGGTTGTTCTGGCCCTACAATAATTAGATTAATTTTGTTTTTTTTTACAAAATCATAAATTAATTCATTATCCATAATATCTAAAGAAATATTTATTGCTATAGATAATGTACCAGCATTTCCAGGGGCACAATAAAGCTTGTTAACTTTTTTATCTTTAGAAAGTGTCCATGCAATTGCATGCTCTCTACCACCTGAACCTAATAATAAAATATTATACATTTTTTAATTTTTCCAATTGGTCTCTTAATAAAGCTGCTTTTTCAAATTGTAATTCTTTAGCATAATTTAACATTTTTCTTTCAA
>CAYVBB010000005.1:0-21918 GCA_964448515.1 uncultured bacterium
TCATTTAATCCTGCCCTATGAATTTTAGTTCTATAGCCTCTTTTAAATAATGGAACCCCTGAAGTATTTATATATATAGTGATTTCATTTTCTTGTATAATAACATATAAAAATAAATCTGGGGACTCTTTATTTATAGAGGGTCTTTTACCAAATTTTTTTCTAATATTATCTACAATTGCATCTTTAATTTTCAATGTAACTGTATTTGATTTATTAAATAAGGTAGATCTTACTTTAGTTTTAATCATAAAAGATGTATCTGGTTTAATAAACTTATTCCAAGGTAAATCATATATATTTGAATAAAGTTTTTTCGAATTATAAATTTTAGAATAAAATAATTTCTCTAATAAATGCATTCCTGTTCTAGAATATAAATTGACAGTATACATATCTTTTTTATGACCTTTAAATTCAATTCCTCCATTAACAATGTGAGCTTTTTGCTTAATATATTTTGAAATATCTTTTTTTGTTACTTCTTCAAGACCTCTAGGGCAGGTTAAGAGATAATCTTTCATATTATTGATTACTATTATTGTAAATAATAATATTTTTTATAAATACAGGAAATTTTTCATAGAGATCTAGTAATATTTTTTTACTTAGCACACTGTCTCCATCTGAAAGACTATAAGACTCTTTTGAACACTGATTATTTTCATTGTTTTTTGCAATAAAATGAACAGAATTATCTTGGCATAAAGATAAATTATTTTCACAATCAAAATAATTATTATCAAAATTCATTATATCATAGCATTCATCCTCATACTGTTCTAAGGTATAATCAAGGCATATCCCTTGGTCATCTATAAACCATTGTCCTGTTAAGATTTCATTTGTTCCATCATCAAACTCAATTATTTGCTCGAACTCCAGAACACCTTCTAAAAAATTAATATGAAAATCAAGCACATAGCTGAAACAATTATCATTATTCTCTAAACATATAGTATCATTTAAAATATAAGATGGAATTCCATAACAATCTGAATTATTCCAAAACTGAATTTTTGAAAAACTCCAATTTTGGAGAGTAAGTAATCCTAAATTACATGAAATATTGTTTCCATTGCATACCCCGCATAAATCTTTTGATGAATTTGCATTTTGATCAAACTCTGAATCTGATTCAAAACAAATACCACAATCATCCATTAAACTATTTTCAATTAATCCAGTATCACCTCCATAACAATCTCCACAATAATCCCATAAAGCAGCACCGTTTTCAACATTATTACAATCTAAGGTACAATCATTATTAACATTTTCATCACAGGTCCCACATCCATCTAAAGTATCTGTTCCAAAACAAACATCATTACAATCTTTATCAGAATTTGGGATATGTCCTGTAACTCCTCCTGAACAAATATTACAATCATCATAAAAGCCACCTAATTCAATAACACAATCTCTATTATCATTATTAATTAAAGGATTATCACAACCTAGCAAAAATAAAAATAAATATAAATATAATTTCAATTAACCATTCCCAAGAATAATATTTACAACAGATACTATATCTAATATATCAATTATAGAATCCATATTTGTATCTCCTGTAAAATATTGAAAATCATTTAATTCTAATGAACCTAAAATATAACTTATCAATATTATAACATCTTGGATATTAATATTTACATCACTATTTAAATCTCCAAACAAAATAGGCTCCCCAACACCAACAGATGCCCAAGCATTTGCAATAGTTTCATATTTATCTGAATCATTAGAAAATAAATCTAGAACAACTTGAAGCATTTTTTCTCTACCAATAATGAAATCATCTTCTTCATCTAAATAATAGCTATTCCAGTTAAACCAAATATCTGAAGCAATATATCTAGATAATGATATATCTTGACTTAAAGGTTCAACTACTATTCCATAATGTTCATCTCCTTCAATCACAAGATATAATATTTTATTTACTATACCACTATTTGAATGTACCCCTCCATTATCATTGGCAAATGTAGGATTACTATTAAATGGAACAAAATAAGGATGGTTAATATTATCAGGGTCTCCATAAGTAGGAGGATTAGAAAAGGAACGGCTTGCACCACCATTTATTCTAATATCTTCTCCTTCAGTCCAATCCCCTCCATCTTGATATTCAGCTTCAACAAAATAACCAAAAACATCTGACATTGATTCATTTATAGCTCCTGGTTGATTTTCATATATTAAGCCTGATGTATGAGCAGTAAATCCATGAGTAAATTCATGAGTAACAATATCTTGCGCTGCACAAAAAGGCCTATAACTACCACCTGCTATACCATAACTTAAAATATCAAGTCCTGCATTATAAAATGCATTATTCTGACTTATACCACCTCCTGAACCATAATTGACAACTGATATAGTTCTTTTCCCTTGTCCATCAATTCCAGCATAATTATGGTAATTCCAAAAATAATCTAAAGTATTCCTTTGATAATGATGCGCACTTACACCAGAAGCATGAGAATGTGAAGCTATATTAGAATCAAAAATATTATTTTCATTATTCACATAAGATAAGTTTTCATAGAAACCACCATAAGAATTTAATGTAAATATTCCTCCAAGATCTAGATTACTTTCATCAACCATATTATATAATCCATAATCAATTGATGTTTCCTCTACATCAATCCACGGATCATTACAAAACCCATTGCCAACGCCAGGAAATTGTAAATACCATTTATGAAAACAATCACCATTACAATCTTCATAATAATTATCAGGACATCCCCCTTGATTTGGATTAATAATACAGCTTGATTCATAACTATCACCACAATCTCCATAATCAAAGCAATACTCTTCACAAACTAAATATGGACTAAATAAATCTCCTGTAGGAGAAAAACTTACTCCTTCATATATATGTAATTCATCAACCCACTCGCCAAGTAAATTTTCTCCTTGACCAATGGTAGGTCCTTCATCATAAATTAATGTCCATTTTTTAATAATTTCAGAATTATGAGCATTAATTATATATCTAAATGCACTCATATATGAAATAACATCTATATGGTATGCTAAATATCCATAATTATTATTTACATAATAAATTAATTTTTCATTTTTATAAACTTTATGATTTAAACCAAAATCTTGATCAATCATATCATAAATATTTGACCAATCTAATGTTGGTATTGAATTAGAAAAATCACCTTGAAAAAAATTTGAAGAAAATGTTGATAGCTTATTTTTATTATTAAAATGCAATCTTGCCTTTTTACCAAAAACTTCTCTAGAATAATGCAATTGAGATAATATATAATGATGATTCTTAGTTATTGGGTCAAACTTAGACTTTAAAGAAAAATTATCACTTTTATTTAACAAATTTTTATTAATTAAAAACTTAGTTATTTCATTTTTTTTGATTTCTAAAATATCATCTGAGAAATTATAAAATTTATAATTATCAATTACTTTATAATTACTAGAAATAGAAAATATGAAATTAATAAATAATATACAGTAATACATTTTATTCATAATAAATCCTCATATCTAATTATAATTTTAACTATATTTAATATAATTAAAGCTAAAATATAATTATTCTATGCGTAAAAAATTTATATTATCTTTTTTTATTATTAAAATTATTAAAATAATTTTTTATTTCAAATGGATTAAAGGCTTATGGTCTCTACTTTTTTTAGGTCCATATATACTAATCGGGATATATGATTTATTACAAACATCTCATGCAATTTTAAGAAATTTTCCTTTTTTCGGTTGGGGTCGATACATAATGGAAATCTTACGTCCAAAAATATATCAATACTTCATTGAATCAGATATTGATGGAAGGCCTATCGGAAGAATTTTTAGATCTTTAGTTTATCAAAGAGCAAAAGGAGATATTTCAACAACTCCATTTGGAACACAACTTGATGTGAATGAATCAGGTTACGAATGGATGAATCACTCTATTAATGCTAAAAATATGGAAGACCTTTCATCAGATTTACGAGTAAATGTTGGGAATGAAAGATGCAAACAAAAATATAGTGCTAGTATTTTAAATATTTCGGCTATGAGTTTTGGTTCATTGAGTAAAAATGCTATTGAAGCTTTAAATAAAGGAGCAAAGTTAGACAACTTTGCCCATAATACTGGTGAGGGAGGCATTAGCCCATCACATTTAAAACATAAAGGTGATTTAATATGGCAAATAGGAACAGGATATTTTGGTTGCAGAAATAAAGATGGAAATTTTGATGAAAATAATTTCAAAATAAACTCTATGAATGATTCAGTTAAAATGATTGAAATTAAATTATCTCAAGGAGCAAAGCCAGGACATGGAGGAATTCTTCCTGCAAAAAAAAATACAGAAGAAATTGCTTTAATCAGAGGAATAGAACCACATAAAGATGTTATTTCTCCTCCGTTTCATACTGCTTTTTCTAATCCTATTGAACTTATAAAATTTATAGAAAAATTACGAGTTTTATCTAATGGAAAACCAATTGGATTTAAATTATGTGTAGGAAGTAAAGTTGAATTTATTTCCATATGTAAGGCTATGATTAAATTAAATATATATCCTGATTTTATCACAATAGATGGTGGAGAAGGTGGAACAGGCGCAGCTCCCTTAGAATATTCTAATTCGATTGGTATGCCACTAACAGATGGATTAAGTTTTGTGTCTGATATCTTGATAGGTTTTGATATTAAAAAACATATTAAAATAATAGCAAGTGGTAAAATAATTACTGGTTTTAATGTTGTTAGAAATATTGCTCTTGGTGCAGATATGGTTAATAGTGCAAGAGCAATGATGATGGCTCTTGGATGTATTCAAGCTTTAGAGTGTAATAAAAATATTTGCCCAACAGGTATTGCTACTCAAAATCCAGAATTAACAGCTGGTCTAGTTGTTAAAGATAAAGCAAAAAGAGTTGAAAATTATCATAGAGAAACTATCCATAGTGTCATTGATTTATTGTCAGCGACAGGTCATAATACCCTAAATGGGTTATCAAGATACGATATTAATAGAAGAATTAATGCAATGGAAGTAAAACGTTTTGATGAAATATATAATCCTATTAAAGCTGGCTCATTTATTGAGGGGAAAGTTCCTGAAAACTTAAAAAAAGAATTCGAAATGGCAAGTGAATCTTCATTTAACCCAATAAGGTTAAATTAAAAATCGAATTAAAAAATCTCTCAATATCTTTAAAAAAAAGAATACAACAATTGGAGATAAATCAATTCCCCCTATAGGATTAATCATATTTTTAAATGGAACTAATAAAGGATCTGTGAAATTATAAACAACTTTAATAATAGGATGATATCTATTATGTGGGAACCAAGATAAAATTATTCTAGCAATTAAAAAAAAATAAATAAAATCAAATAATAGATTTATAATTTCTATCATAAAATTTGAATCTCTTTTATTTTTTCATTAATTAAATTTAATTTTATATTATATAAATTTTCCAAACCAAATGCCGATACAGTAAATGAAGCTACAGCTGTACCATGCATAGCTGCTTTTACAGGATTATCTAATCCATATTGAGCAATATAACCCAAAACTCCACCAGCAAAACTATCTCCTGCACCAGTTGGATCAACAACTTGAACATTTGGGACACATGAAATCCTAATAATGTTATCTTTAAAGCCAATTAAAGATCCCTTGGAGCCCATTTTTATAATTACAATCTTAGGACCATAGGATAAAAATTCATTCATGATTTTATTTAAATCATTGTGTCCACACAACTGTATAGCCTCTTCATCATTTAATAAAAATATATCAACCTTGTGAATCAATTTAATTACATCATCTGGAAATAAATCAATCCATAAATTCATAGAATCAGCTGCAATTAAAAAAGGATTCTTAACCTTTGATATAACATCAAATTGTAGTTCTGGTTGAATATTCCCTAAATATAAAATTGGATTATTATAATTATTCATAACAATTGGTTTGAAATTTTCAAAGACTCCAAGATTAGTAAACAATGTATCTCTAGAAGAAAAATCATGATTATACTTACCACCCCAACTAAAAGTTAATCCATCTCTTTTATAAACAGAATCTACATTAATATTATATTTTTCAAATATTTCCCAATTGTCTTGAGTGAAATCTTTACCTACAACGCCTATTAAAGAGACATTTGAATATAAGGATGAAGAAACACTAAAATATGTTGAAGAACCACCCAGAATATGCTCTCTTTTACCTTTAGGAGTTTCAATTGTATCAAATGCTATTGACCCAACAGCTAATATATCTTTAGAATCATTCATTATTATTATATATTATATAATTATTAGATATATAATTTATAAATTAAGTCAATATAGTTCATTATGAAAAAATTAATTTATTGTTCACAGTGTGCAAATAAAAATTCCTATTCAAAAATAGATGGGGGAATTAGATATCATTGCAGTAGATGCAAAACAATTCATTATCAAAATCCTAAGCCTACAGCTACTCTAATATGTATGAAAAATAATGAAATTCTTCTTGTTAAAAGAGCATTTAATCCAGGAAAAGGAGAATGGAGTTTGCCAGGTGGTTTTATTGAATTAGGCGAAACTCCTGAAGAAGGAGCAAAGAGAGAATTAAAAGAAGAAACAAATCTTGATGGAGAAGCTGTTAAATTAATCGGGAATTGTTCTCATTTTAATTCTGTATTTGGTGATATATTACTTTTAGGTATTATTATGAAAATTAATAATTGGGATAATTTAATCCCTGGAGACGATGCTCAATCAGCTGGATTTTTCAAATTAAAAAAATCTCCAGAAATGGCTTTTGAATGTCATAATAAAATTCTTTCTATTTATAAAAAATCATTACATAAATTATAATCATGAAAATTTTAATTATACATGGACCTAATTTAAATTTATTTGGACTCTGGTCAGCTAAGCATAATAAAAAAATTACTATTAATAAAATAAATAGTAGTATAAGAAAATATTCTAATAATAAAGATTTAAGTATAAAAATTATACAGACACATAATGAAACAAAAATTGTTTCATATATACAAAACAATAGAAATAAAATAGATGGAATTATTATTACACCTGGTCCATGGCAATACTCTGGCTATATATTATCTGAACTATTAGATCTAGTTAATATTCCATTTATTACAATAACATATAAAGTTAGAGAGCATATTAAGTTATTAAATGGATTTGAGAATTTAGTAGATGATGATTTAATAAGAGCGTATAAAGATGGAATAGATTTAATACTTAAAAATAATAATGAAACCAAATAAAAAATTAACATTAAAAGATTTTCCATTTAAACATCAAATTAATACAAGGTGGAGAGATTTAGATGCATTTAATCATGTAAATAACGCCACTTTTTTAAGCTATATTGAAGATGCTAGAACCCTTTTTTTTAAACGATGGAAAACAAACTTTGAAGAAAAATCATTAATTGTAGCATCAGTAAGCATTGATTATATAAATCAAGTTAAACATCCTTCTACATTAATTTTAGGACAAAAAGTATCAAGAATAGGCACCAAAAGCTTTGATGTTCAAACTGCAATCTTTTCAAAAGAATCAAATGAGCTTGTCTGTATTAGCACAGTCACAAGTGTTTGCTATAATTTTATTTTAAAAAAGACAATCCCTATATTTGACGAAATCAAAGAAGATTATAATTTAACTATCTAAAATTTTATTCCAATCATCTAATCTTAATTGGATATCTTGACTTGGAGAAAAATCTTCAACTATTTCAATTGATATCATTTTATCACCTTGGACAATTTGATTTACAATATCTAAATCATCTTTATCAAGTACTTCTCCAAAAACTGTATGATTATTATCAAGCCAGGGAGTTTCTAAATGGGTAATAAAAAATTGACTACCATTTGTCCCAGGGCCAGCATTTGCCATAGATAAAATACCTGCTTTATCATGTGTCAAAGAGGGATTAAACTCATCTTCAAAATCATATCCAGGACCACCAGTCCCAGTCCCTAATGGACAACCTCCTTGAATCATAAAATTATCAATTACTCTATGAAAATATAAATTATTATAATATCCTCTTTTAGATAAATTAATAAAATTAGCAACTGTTACAGGTGCTTCTTTATCAAATAGCTTAATTTTTATTTTACCTTTATTCGTCTCTATGTGTGCTTCCATATATATCCTTTTTAATTAATTGAATTTAAAAACTTATTTTTTTGTTCTATATAATATTTATTATTGGGATCGAGTGAAATAGATTCATTAATTGTTATAATAGCCTTATCAATTTGTCCAAGTTTCCAATATATTTCAGCCTTAGTATCATTAATCATTGCTTTATTTTTATCATTATTTTCAATTAATGATAATGATAAATTAATTTTTTGGAATGCAATATTTAAATTAATATTTAATTCTGACATTCGCCAAGCATATTGATTAAGAAATAAAGGATCATCTGAAAATCTATCTACATATTTACTATATAAATCTAATTCTTCTGTTTCTAAAAAATTAAATTTATAATACATTAATAAATTTAGCACTGACTGTTTAAGTAAAAATGATTCAGGATATTTTTGTATATAATCTTCCATATTTTTAGAATCATCTTTTTTTAATTTTATCATACCTATTGAATATTTAGATTCATGGAACATATTATAAGATAAATCTTTATTTTCTAATACTATTTGATACAACTCAAGAGCCTTATCATACTCTCCTCTAGAAAAATATTTTTGAGCTAAATCAAAAACAGTAGTAGAACTTTTATCACCTAATTTATATTTAGTTAATAAATCTGGAAAAGTATTATCACCAGATAAAATTTTATTAAGTTTTAACATGAAATCATTTGGAGGATAAAAACCGTAGAACCTATCTATTTCATTTTTCTCTCTATCTAAAAAAAGTATTAAAGGATAGCCAGTCCCTTTGTATTGTTCAAATAACTTCATTCCATATTTTGTTTCAGCATTAATTTTAACTGGAATAAAATTATTATGCAGAATTTCAATAACCTTTTCATTAGAAAAAGTATCTGAATCAAGTAATTTACAAGGAGCACACCAATCAGTATAAAAATCAATCATAATAATTTGATTGGTATTTATTAAAAAAGCATCTTCTAAAGAGCCCTCAAACCAATTCAATTTTTGACTATTACAGCCAAAAATTAATAAAAAAATAAAAAAATATTTTCTCATTAATTTTGAATATCAACTAATTCAACTTCAAATATTAATGTTGCATTTGGAGGGATAACATTTCCAGCCCCTCTGCTTCCATATGCAAGATATGGTGGAATTATCAGTGTTCTTTTCCCACCTATTTTCATTGAAGATAAACCTTCCTCCCAACCTTTTATTACTCGGCCTTCACCAAGCACGAATACAAATGGACTTCCTCTATCATGTGAACTATCAAATTTTTGTCCACTTTCTAATTTGCCTGTATAATGAACAATTACTTTTTGTCCATTTTGGGCAAAATCACCAGAGCCAATAATATGATCAATCATTACCATACCACTTTCTGATACATTTTCTTCTCCTGGTAATTCAAAATCTATATCAACAAAAGGCTTTTTTATATCAATTAATTCAACTTCAAATATTAATGTTGAATTAGGTGGAATTCTATCTCCAGCTCCTCTAGAACCATAACCTAAGTCTGGTGGTATGATTAATGTTCTTTTCCCTCCAATTTTCATTGTTGCAAGACCCTCATCCCAACCTTTAATAACTTTTCCTTGACCCAAGGGAAATTCAAAAGGAACATTTCTATCTAATGAAGAATCAAATACAGTGCCATCTTCTAATTTACCTGTATAATGGACAACAACCTTATCGCCTTTTTGTGGATAATTTCCTTCTCCAATTTTTGATTCTCTATATTGAAGTCCTGAATCTGTTTTAATTAACTCATTATCCATATTTTCTCCTATTAAACATCCAAATATCATACACAAAAAAACTAATTTCATAAATTTTCTCCTAAAATAATATTTACAAGCATAACAACATCTGTAATATTAACTGAATTATCATTATTTAAATCACCTACATTATTTGCTGTTCCACTAAGAACTAAATTAACTAAAAATATTACATCTGTAACATTTATAGTATTATCGTTATTCATATCTGCACATGTTAAATTATTTCCATTTGGAATTCCACAAATATCAATACAACTTAAATTATTACCATCACACACACCACATTCATCTAATTCTAAACCGCTATTTGGAACCCCATCACATCCAACTACTGATTCATCATAAAAATAGCATCTATATATTAATGTACTATCTAAAATAAATGGATTTGGAATATTATTTTGATAACTTGCAATTGCCCAAGTTCTATTAATTTCATTATTAGTTACTGGGTCATTATTATGCCATTGATACAAAATTTCTTTTTGTAGATTGAAAAAATTATCATCTGCTTCATTTGTATACATTGTATAAAAATAAAACATACTTCTAGCAATATCTCCTTTTATATCTTCACGAGGTTCAAATTTATTGCTACCGCTTTCAGAATATTCATCTATATTACTAATAGGGATATTGTTTAATTGAGTATTTAACCAATACCAAGTATTGGTAAGATTATCCTGAATTTCATTATAAGGTTTATTACCTCTACTTGAATTTACGTTACTTTTACAAGGTCTTAAATGATGCATATCTGATTTCATAGGAGACGAACCTTCATACATACTTTGAGGCCATAAATGTTCACAATCTATACCATTATTATATAAATGTGATGAAGGATCAACACCAGATGGTAGAGTTACTGAATAGTTTGTATATACTCCATATACTTGTCCATTATTTTGGGGAGCTTCAATTTCACCATATAAAACATCTCTTGCAGAATCGTAGCTTAGAACTGAATTTGTTTTATAATTATTTTTTAAATAATTAATCAAATCATCATCATATAGGCCGCTTCCAATTTCATCTTGCATAAATAAAAAGGAGATAAATAGTGTATATATTAATTTATTTTTCATGATTACTTGTTCTATATTATTTTTAAATTCTTATATATGCAAATAAAAAGAAAAAATATTTTAAAACAATACAAATGGTTAAAAGAAAAAAATAAATTCTTTATAATTTCAGCTGATTATGATGGATTGATTTGTGCTGCTTTTCTTCATCATCATTTAAATTGGCAGCTATCTGGGTACTATGATTATAATTCAATATGGCTATCTAATAATGCATTAAAAAATAAAAAAGATTTAATTTGGGTTGATTTAAACATATTACCATCATCAGGAAAATCAATAGGAAGTCAAATTGTATCATTAAATAATAATCCAATAGGATTAAAAACATCTTGCAATCCAAATATTATTAATAACATTGATTTAGATAAATTTAATATGAAATTCCCCTTCTCAACTCTTTTGTTTTTAATGTGGCTTCATAAAATAAATTATATAAAACAAGATATTGGGAAATTACTTATTCTACATAGTGATAATAGCTGGATGAAAATTCAAAAATATAAAAACAATATCGATACATGGATAAATATTTTAAATGATTTCAATTGGGACGATATTAATAAAAATATAAATACAGTCGATTATGAAATGAAGATTGATCAATTCTTATATCCAAAATTAATTCATATAGGAGCTGTTTCTGGATTTAGTAAACTTACAAGCAAATATCTAAAAATAAAAAGCAGAGAATGTAAGTTTAATCCTGATTGGGATAGCGATATTATTTTAAAATTATTTAATTTATTCGCTGAAAATTTAAACTGGACTCCACCTAAATTACCTGAAATTATTAAACGTATCGAAGGTAAAAAATACACAAAAAATATTCATGACATTAATAAAATTGGATTAGATATTTTTTTTAAAAGTCATAAAGTTTTTTCATATGCGATAACATCCCCTAAAACTTTAAAGTATACAATTTTTAATAAATTTAACAATGCAAAATCTTAAAGAGATAATAAGTAAACATGGGAATCCTGATATTCTCATTGATTCATGGGAAAATAAATATGAAGGTTATGCAATTTGGTCTTCAAATGAAACAATTTTATGGAATTATGATGGTTTGTTTTATTCTGATAGAAAGATTAATGCTAATTTAGATGAGTTTCAAAAAATAATTAATAAATGGAAAAAAAAATCTAAGGATATACCTGCTGTAGGATTTATTAGCTATAATTTTAAAAATATTTTATACCCTAATATTAATTTTAAAAATTTAAACAAAAAATTTCCTTATCTATTTTTTATAAAACCTAAGAAAATAATTAAATATAAAATTGAAAAAATAAATACAAAAAAAACTGAAATTCATTTATTGAAAGAATTAATTAGTTATAAAAAATACCAAAAAAAAATAAATGAAATAAAAACTGAATTATATAATGGGAATGCATATCAAATAAATTATTCTATAAAAAAAATATATAAATGTTTTGATAATGGTTTCAAGACATATCTTTCATTAAGAGAGTTTGCAGAACCATCTCATGGATTTTATATTAAATTCAAAAGCTATGAAATATTGAGTTTTTCACCAGAGTTATTTTTTGAAACTAAAAATAATACAATTTATTCATACCCAATGAAGGGAACTAGAGGTAGAGATACTAATAAAGAAAAAGATAATAAACTAAAGTTAGAATTAAAAAATTCATCTAAAGATAAAGCAGAACATCTAATGATTGTAGATCTTTTAAGAAATGATATAGGAAAAATTTCTAAATATGGAAAAGTAAAAGTAAAAAATATGTTTAAAATAAAAAGTTTCAAAACTGTTCATCAAATGATTACATGTGTTGAGGGAAAATTGAAAAAAGATATCAATGAATCTGATATTTTTAGTGCTTTATTTCCTGGAGGGTCAATTACTGGTGCGCCAAAAGAAAGTGCTATGAGAATTATAGATAAACTAGAAAATTATAGTAGAGACTTATACACAGGTTCTATTGGATATATTGATAAAAAAGGAGATTTAAAATTCAATATTGCAATTAGAACGATGACTTTTAAAAACAATGAAGGAGTCTATCCAGTTGGAGGTGGAATAGTTTGGGATTCAAAATCAAAAGAAGAATGGCAAGAAACCAAAATAAAAAGTAAAATATTATCATAAATTTTATGTTAAAAAATCAAATATATTATATAAACGGAAAATGGGTTATATCAGATGAGGCTTTAATTCCATTTAATGATGCAGGATTTTTATATGGGGATGGATTATTTGAAACATTACGATTTGATAACAAAAAAATATTTTCGGCTAATAAACATATTAAAAGAATATTATCTGGATTGAAATTAATTAAACTAGATCATCATTATAATTCAGATATATTACTTTTTTATTTATACAAAATTATTGAAAAAAATTCACTTGAAAATGGAATTATAAGAATAATGATAACAAGAGGAGATTTATTAAAAAAAGAAATAAAATCTAACATATATATAAACATAAAACCTTTTTATGAAATACCAAAAAAACCAGTAAAGGTTGTTCTCCTGAATGAAAAAAAATTTCCAATTATACGATTTACTCCAGCTATCAAATCTTTAAACTATATAGGTAACATGCTTGCAAAAAAAGAATGTGAAAAATTGGGATATTATGAGCCAATATTTTATAATGAAAATAATATTATTACTGAATGTGCAATAAGAAATATCTTTTTTATAAAAGATAAAACATTAATAACTCCATCTTTAGATTTAGGAATTTTATCTGGAGTAATGAGAAATACTATAATTTCTATAGCAAAAAAAATTAACTTAAATGTTTTAGAAACTCATATAAAAAAAGAGAAAATTAATTTAATGGATGAAGCCTTCATATCTTCTACAGGGATAGGACTTCTTCCTTGTTATTGGGATGATTGGCACTCTGAATTTGAAACAACAAACAAGCTTAAAAAAGAATTATTTAATAAAATAAATAATGGTTAATTTATCGATATGAAACCAGCTTTACTTACCCCTGAAACTATGTCAGTAAAAGGATTGGATTTGCTTAATAAAATTCAAGATGATTTTATAGGTTTGGATACTAAATATAAATTAGCAGATGGAACCATATCACCTAGAATTTATTTAGACTCAACTGCATCTACTCTAATGATGGGGGCTGCTTTTAGAGCATCAAAAAAATTTTTAAATCATTATTCAAATACTCACTCATTACTTCACTTTAGTGCTAGAATTTCAACCAAAACATATGGATGGATTCATAATAAAATATTAGATTTTGTACAAGCAGATAAAAATGAATATACTTCTTTCTTCATGGGTAGTGGTGTTACAGCTGGAATGAATAGAGTAGCTAAAACATTAAATAGACTTAGACCCGAAAGAGATATAGTATTAGTATCAATGATGGAGCACCATTCAAATGATCTACCCCATAGAAAACATGGTGGAAAAGTAATTCATGTCCCTCTAGAAAAAAATCATCAAATGGCTGGAAAAATTAATACCCAGATTTTAGAAAAATACTTAGAAAAATTTTCAGATAGAATTAATTATGTATCAATTACAGGATTAAGTAATGTTACTGGTATCATTAATTCTATTAATAAAATAGCAAAAATTGTTCATAAATATAATGTTTATTTAATTGTTGATGCTGCTCAAATGGCTGCACATGTACCAATAAAAATGAGTGGTTTTAATGATAAAAGCAAAGATATTGATGTATTGTTATTTTCAGGTCATAAAACATATGCTCCAGGATCTCCAGGAGTTGTTATAGCAAGAAAATCATTTTTAAGTGCAATTGAACCTGAAGATGTAGGCGGTGGAATGGTAGATAAGGTTTATCCTGATAATTATTTTGTAACAAAAAAATTTCCAGATAGAGAAGAAGCTGGAACGCCAAATATTTTAGGAGCAATCACCCTAGGTGCATCTGTTCATATCTTAGATACAATAGGAATGGAAAATATTTTAAAAGAAGATAAAAATTTAATTCAATACACCATGGATGAATTAACTAAATATAAAGAAATACATATCTATGGTGATACAGATATAAAAAGTTGCCCTAGAGCTGGAACAATTTCATTTAATATTCAAGGTATGGATCACGGTCTTGTAGCGGCTATACTGAATGATTATTTTAATATAGCAGTGAGAAATGAATGCTTTTGTGCACACCCTTATGTTCAAGAGATGTTGAGTGCAACACATAAAAAAGAACTAGATAATTGTGAGTTCAAAGACAATAACCTTTCTTGGAAAATGGAGCCTTGGATGGGGATGGTACGAATTAGTTTTGGTATATATAATAATAAAAGAGATGTTGATATTCTAATATCATCAATTGACAAAATCATTAAAAATAAAAAAAATTATCAAGAACAATATTATATTAATAGTAATGGTGATTATAAACATATTAATTTTAAGTTTTCTAGCGATGATTTTTTTAGCTTAACCGAAACTATAGATGATGAAATTAAAATACTATAGTAAATGAATATTAAAGATCGTATTAATAATTTAATAACTACCCTTAATAAACATAACATAAACTATTATGTACATGACAAACCAACAATATCAGATTTTGAATATGATATATTACTAAGAGAATTAGAAGAGTTAGAAAATAAAAACCCTGAATATGTCAATGATAATTCTCCAACAAAAAGAGTTGGTTCCAGCCCAATCAAAGAATTTGGGACAATAAAACACCGATTACCAATGTTATCATTAGCTAATGCAATGAATGAAAATGAGTTAGTAGAATTTAATAAACAAATAACAAAAAATATTTCAAATAACATTGAATATGTCGCTGAATTAAAATTAGATGGACTAGCTGTAGAGTTAGTCTATGAAAATGGAAAATTTATATACGGTTCTACCCGAGGAGATGGATTTTCAGGTGAGGATATAACAAATAATCTTAAAACAATTAAAGGCATTCCTTTATCTTTGACTGGTAAAAAAATTCCCAATTTACTAGAAGTAAGAGGAGAGGTATTTATAAATCATAAAGATTTTAAAAAATTAAATAAAAATAGAAAAAAAGAAAATCTCCCTTTATTTGCAAATCCTCGAAATTGTGCTGCTGGTAGTTTAAGACAATTAGACCCAAAAATAACTGCTAATCGACCACTTAGAATCTTTTGTTATGCTCCAGGTGAAATAGATGGTATTAAATTTAATAGTCAAATAGAATTTCTAAGTAGCCTCCCTAAATGGGGATTTCCTGTTAATCCGCATATTAAATTAGGGAAAGGAATTGATTTTATAAAAAAATATTATAAATCAGCTGAGAAAATAAGAAATAAAATAGATTATGATATCGATGGTGTTGTTTTTAAGGTTAATTCTTATTTATTACAAAAAGAAATTGGAATACGCAGTAAATCTCCGCGATGGGCCATTGCAGGTAAATTTAAGGCAGAACAAGCAATAACAAAAATTTTAGATATACAAATTAGTGTAGGTAGAACTGGCGCATTAACTCCTGTTGCTAAATTAGAGCCTATAAAAGTTGGAGGTGTTATAATATCAAATGCAACATTACACAATCAAGATGAAATTAATAAAAAAGATGTTAGAATTAATGATTATGTTTTAATCCAAAGAGCTGGTGATGTTATCCCAGAAATATTAAAAGTAATTAAAGAAAAAAGACCAAAAAATACAATTAAATTTCTCATACCAAATGAATGCCCTGTATGCAATGCAAAAGCAATAAAAAATATTAATGAAGCAGTATTACGATGCATTAATGAAAATTGTAAAGCAATAATAAAGGGTAAAATTGAACACTATGTTTCAAAGAATTGTTTAGATATAAGCGGATTAGGCATACAAATAATAAATTTACTAATTAAAAATAATCTAATTAATCAAATATCAGATATATATAAATTAGAAGTTGATGATTTAATAAATCTTGAAAGAATGGGACAAAAATCTTCTGAAAATATTATTAATTCAATTAATAAATCAAAAAAAACTACTTTCTCAAAATTTATTAATGGTTTAGGGATACGAAATGTAGGTTTAAATGCATCAAAATTATTAGAAAAAAAATTTAATAATAATATTGAAAAATTAATTAATTGTACTTACGAGGAATTAACTAACATCAATGAAATTGGTGATAAAATGGCAAATTCAATTATTGAATATTTTAATAATTCAAATAATATCAATATTATCAATGAATGCTTATCATCTAATTTAGAATTTGACACCTTAGAAAATATTAAAACTACAAGTTTAACAGATAATTTATTTGTTTTTACAGGAACCTTAAAAAAATATTCAAGATCAGAAGCTATTAAAATTATTGAATCATTTGGTGCTTCTGCTTCTGCTTCAATTAATAAAAAAACAAACTACTTAGTAGCTGGTGATAAAAGTGGTAGCAAACTAAATAAAGCAAAATCATTAAATATAAAAATATTAAATGAAGATGAATTTTTAAATTTAATAAATAATATTTAAACCCTAATAAAGTGCTTAATATCACAATATTATTAATAATATAATTGTAAAATCATTTATTGATTATTCTATTTTTGAATAATTAATGGAGGAGAAAATAAGCTGTTTTATCATAGTAAAGCCCCAATTATTTGGGGCTTTATTATTTATGGTGGAACAAATAGATAATTATATAGTATATATTATAAAGGTAATGTCAAAAATTACAACTCCTCCTAAGTTGTTGACTTAATAAATAAGAAGCTAGTTTATACTAGCTTCTTATTTCCCTTTTATAAGTTTTCAAACTCTTCTACTGTATATGTTTTTAATATAACTGCATGAATTTCTTTTTGAATAAACTCATTAATAACCGCATAAATCATTTGATGTCTTTGTACTAATGATTTATCTATAAAATCATTAGAAACTATTTTCATCCTTAAATGAGATCCTCCTTTGAAATTAGCGTGGTTAGTATGTTGGGATGTTGTATCTTTGATTTCAAAATGAACAATATTTAATTTGCTCTCAATTAAATTTTTTATTTTTTCTTGAATCATTAACAAATATTATATATTAAGACTATTAAGTTTCTTTGATAACTCGGATATATTAATTGCATAATTCAATGCTTCTTCCTTTGATATTGATCCCTCATTATATAATTTCAATATTGAATCATCCATGCGTATCATACCATCTTTTTGACCACTTAATATATAATTATCAATTTGATGAATATTGTTTTCACGTATTAATGATTTTATTGAAGAAGTATTTATAAGGACTTCTAATGCTAATGATCTCCCTTGATTTTCATTAGGGATTAATTGTTGTGAAATGATACCTAATAAATTTAAAGATAATGTTGTTCTAATAATACTTTGCTTATCTGGAGAGAAAGCATTCACTAATCTATTAATAGTTCCTGATGCATTATTTGTATGCAATGTCCCTAAAACTAAATGACCAGTTTCTGCAATTGTTAAAGCAGCATTCATAGAATCAACATCTCTTAACTCTCCTATTGATACAACATCTGGATCTTGTCTTAATACACTCTTTAATGAATCACTAAAACTTTTAGTATCTGAGCCAACTTCACGTTGATTAATTAAAGAATTTGAATGCTCATATAAATATTCAATGGGATCTTCAATAGTTATAATATGAGAATTATTTTCATTTGAAATCTTTTTAATTAATGCAGCCATTGTAGTAGATTTTCCACTACCAGTGCCACCTGTTATTAATATTAATCCTTTTTTATTTAAAGTTAAATTAGCTATTGATTCTGGGAAACCAAGCGAATCTAAATTAGGTATAGAATATGGTAATTTTCTAAAAGTTGCCGCTACATTTCCTCTTTGTTTAAACAAATTAACTCTAAATCTACTAACACCCTTAATGCCAATTGAAAAATCAACATCATCTCCATTTGAGAGCAATGATAATCTTTTCTCATTCAAATAATCCTTTAAAATTTTATTTAAAGTATCAGGGATTAATTTTTCTTCATTTAGATTTAATAAATCTCCATTAATTCTTATTTTAGGTGGAGACCCAACAGTTAAATGCAAATCACTTGCATCGCGGTTCACCATATCGCTTAACATTTGTTCTAAATTCATAATATTTAAATTAATTTGTAAAAGAGATTACTCAAACATATCATATTTAACTTCTTTTGTCCAATATGTTATATTTAATGAATCTGGAATATCAATTGATAAATTAAAATCGCCATTATCTCCAGGATCAAGAGACGTATCTGAAACAACACCATTATTAAAAATGATGATATTACCATTAATAAAGACAGAATCAACTAAAGCAGGATTTGTATCCTTTTCCCATAAATAATAAACTACTCTAACAAAATCACCTCTTCTACTCCCATCATTAATCAATGAACCTGAAAAGGTTAAATTATCTTTACTAATTTTTTCTTCAATTGACATTTCATTAAAAACAATATTAGCTTTTAATGGTTCCATCTCTTTAATCGAACTAACTTGGAGTTTATCAATTTTTAATTGACCTATCCTTGTTTCAATAATTAAATTTTCAGCATTTTCTTGAATTATTTTACCTTGAATTATTGTGCCATTACTAATAATAATTTCATGTTCAATCTTAGGAGTCTTAACTAATTTCAATATTTCAGAATTAATAGAAGGAGCAATTAAGCTTGATTCATATTCTAATATTTGAGCATTTAATTCATTTATTTTAAATTCTAAATCTTCAATTTTATCTTTTAATGGATAGAATGGATTATGATTTATGTGTTTAATTTCTTTTATAATTTTTTCTGGAATAATTTTAACCTCAGAATTTTCAACTTCAACTTCTTCCTTTCCTGCACATCCATTCGAAATGAATAATAATGAGACTAATAATAATATATTAAATAAATGTTTCATCTAATTAGATTGCATTGCTTTTAAACTAGCTTCCCTCAATTTATTTTTATAAAAATCTCCTGCATTTAAAGAATTTGCCAAATTATTTAATTCATAATAATAATCATAGTTATAAGGATCTTCTAGCATTGGAATTAATTCATCAAGTACGCCCACATCACCAAAGGTTGATAATGATTGTATTGCTTTAATTCTCAATAATCTTGGAAATCCATCAGTTTTTGCTACTTCAATAAAAACAGGTTTAATTTCAGGATTTGAATAATCTTCTAAGCTACCCATAATAGAGTGTAATACAGCATAATATCTGTTTTTTCCAATTTGATATGATTCTAATAAAGCCATCAGCAGTCTATCTCTCTCAACAATACCCATTGAATTATTTACAAAATTAAGCATCTGATCATTAGAACCTGGAGAACCTAACATTTCAACAAAAAAGTCTACTAATTCAGGAGCATTTTTTCTTGATAAAATTTCAACAGCTCTATTCCTTATATGTAAGTCAATTTCATCATTTCTTGCTATATCCATCAATAAGGGGATTGCTCGATCATCATTCAACTCTCCCAATGAAAGAGTTAACAATTCATTCATTCTTTGATGATTTTTTAAACTTATTTCATATAATTCTAATAATGTTATTACTTTGTCTTCACTATTATTTTCACCAATAGATTCAATAATTTCAGATCTTAAATCCATTATTTGCATCTCTGAATTTGATAATCCTTCAATTAAACCCGCTGAACTTTCAGGAGAATTAAATCCAATTAAAATTTTAAGTGCTTTTTTCATTATTTCCATCTCTAAAAAATCTGAATCTGAAATAGTCTCTAATATAGCTGTCTTTAATGTAGGATCTTTTGATGTAGATAAAATATTTAAAGCTTCTAGCCTAACTTTTAATATTTGATTTTTATCTTTATAAATTTCGATCAGAAGTTCTAATGAACCTGATTTACCAGAATTAAAATTAGATTTTATTTTATTTAAATCATCTATAGTATATGGATCTTTAACAAGGATAATATCTTTTTTAGGCTCTTCATTTTTTGATTTTCTTCCAAATAAGCCACCTTTTTTTGAATTTTCATTAGATAAGGAATTTTCTTCTTGAGTAAATAAAATTCCTAAAACTAGTATTAAAGGTAAAAATATAGATATTATTTTTTTCATTTTTATATATTTGCTCACTATGTAGATGTCAAATATTATTCATATATGATAGCTAAATCAAGATAAATTTAAAAATTCCTGCCAATTCCCTTGCCATATTTCTCCATTATCAATACAAGTTACTGTATATTTACTTAACCAATCACCCAAATAAACTATTTTCTTATTCTCTTTTTTAACAATGCCTGTTTGATGATAATGACCTATACACACTATATCATAACCAGCTTTCCATTTTTTCTTGGCATAATCTAAAGTATCGGCTAATATAATCTTTTTATATTTATCATGATGATTGTAATCTGAACTAGATTTAGATATTTTTTTTGATAATGAACATGTAAAATCGGCTGGAAATAGATTGTAAAGAAAAATGAATACTTTAGATCGAATAATTTTTTTCATAAATCTGTATCCAATATCAGATTTTAAAATTCCATCTCCGTGAGTTATTAAAATCTTTTTATTACTAGATTCGAACTCTAAGTCTGCCTTATAAAATTCTAACCCTGTATAATTACTAAGATATCCAAAATCCCAAAAATCATGATTCCCTGCTATATAATAAATTTTTATATTATTATTATATAAATCTTTTAATGCATTTATAACACTATCATAACCAGATGGAATTTGATTTTTATATTCAAACCAATAATCAAAAAAATCACCTCCAATGATAAGAGATCCCTTCCCTTTTATCTTTATTTTATTAAATATTTTAAAAAGTTTTTCTCTTCTAACAGCTTCTTTTGAATCATTGTTCATTGAAAAATGATTATCAGAAACGATATAATATGGT
>CAYVBB010000006.1:0-16228 GCA_964448515.1 uncultured bacterium
CATTATTTAAATCTTTAAATGTCATAGGATTATCCCAATATGAATCATTAAATGATACAAGCCATCTATTTATTCTTTGAAAAAATATTGATTCCTTATTTATATCTTGAATTGAACCTAAAAAAACACCATTTTTTTCTAGAAGTTTTACTAAAAGCGTTGTCCCAGAACGATGCATTCCTGTTATAATTATTGGTTTTGTTAACTTCATATAATCCAATCCTCAGTATTTAAATATGTAAGTTTAGAAAGTAAATTTGATTGCTTATTATTCCAATCAATAAATCTTTGATCAATATCATTATAATTTAACTTTTTTACAATAACATCTTTTCGATTAAATTTTTTAATTTTATTAATCATTTTAAATCTCAAATACTCAGTTGGTATTATTTTTTTTAAAATATTTCTTAAAGAATTATCTGTATGTGTTAAATCTCTAATAAAATTATTTTTTGATGAATAGGATTTATTTTTATGTATCTCAATATTTAAATTTTCATTAAAATCTAATTCTAAGAAATTATATATTTTCTTAATAAATCCAATCTTTGTTTCTTTATTAATAAAATCATCATATTTCATATATAAAAATTCAGAATCAGGAAAAGTTTTTTTATATCTAATAATTTGTTCACTATAATTACCTCTTAATAAATAACTATAATGTGAATATGAAAAATTATTAATCTCAGATAATCTTTCAACTTCTAACAATAGAGATTCATTAAAAGATTTTTTTTCATATCCTCTTGATCTAGACATGAGATAATGAGAATAAGCTCTTTCAATTGGTTTTCTAAAAACTATAATAAACTTGGGCGAGTCTATATATTTTTTAATGTTTAGTGGTGAATCTTTATGAAAAATATAAGAAGGATCAATTTCACCCTTTACAATAGATGATCTACTACTATACTGATTTAAATACCAACTTAAATTCTTTTTATAATTTTCACTAAAAAAATGTGTTTCTTTTTTATAAGGCAAATTAAACTGGCTATCTTTTTGTAGAATAGCGTGAATAGTTGAAGTAGCTGCTTTCTGAACACCCAATATAAAAAAATTAGGTAATTTATCAGTTTTCATCTAACTATCTAATTGCTTGATTATTTTTTTTAATCTAAAAATAATTGATTCAGTCAATATTAATAAAAATGTTCCTAAAAATGTAAAACATAAAATTATAATAAATCTTTTAGGATATTCTTTATATAACGAAGGCTTAGCATTATCTAAAATATTTACAAATAATCTTTCTTTTGATTCTTCAATTTTAGATAACTCATATTGTTTCCGAATTGTAATATAAACTTCTTGATTAACTTCTACCTTTCTAATCAATCTAATTCTTTCAAGTTGTAATTCAGGAGTATCTAAATTCAACGGATTTTTTTCTTTAAATAAAGTTAAATCCATCTCAGACATCTTTAATTCATTTTGAGCTGAATCCAACATTTTTTTTAAAAATAATTTTGTTTTTCGTGCAAAAACTTTCTGTTCTTCTCCAACATATTTAACAACATATTCTGAAATAAAATTAGCAATATCAGCAGCTAATTGAGGTTCATCCATTAAAACAACCACTTCAATTAAACCAGAATTTTTCTCATCTACGTAAATTAAATCATCTAATAATTGAACTGCTTCCTCTTCATATTTTAACTTTGAATTATAATCATAAGAATTGAATGTATTTTTAATAAACAAAACAATTTTACTAAATATATTAGTATCAGTTAATTCCCAATAATCAATGAGATTTATAGCATTAGAAGATTTACTCGTATTCCATTCTTTATATGCTATTTCTTTCTTTAGTCTTCTACTCTCAATAATATCAGGAATATAAAAATTATTTTCTGAATTTGAAGATTCGAAACCAAATGATTCAATTGCATCTTTAAAATCACTATATATTTCTGTACTAGTTGATAATTCTCCTGCAGGATAAAGAGTTATTTCAGATTGAAAATATACCTTAGAAAAAAAGGAATATATAATTGATAAACATAAAGTAATTAACAAATACTTTTTAATATTTGATTTATTATTAAATAGAAATTTCAATAAATAATTATCCATTTTAATTTGATGCACTTTGTATTACTGCAATTAAAGTTGCTAATTGACCAATAAGACTCATAGATTCTTTTAATTTATTCCATGTATTAAAATTCTCTTCAGTTTCTACAAAAATTATATCTCCATTAGTTATATTATCATATTTTTTTGAAACTTTCAACTTTTGATTTAGAGAATTCATAATAAATATTTTTCCTCTATATTTATTGTTTTTACCTCCAGCTTCTTTTATATATTCGGATATATTATATCCTTCAACATAAGGATATCTACCGGGGTTATTTACTGCTCCTATGACTTCTATGAAATTTATTAAAACTGGAATATAAACTTTATCATTAACATTTAAATTATAGTTTAATAATTTATTAGTCATTGATTGATCATTTGACATTATAGAGCCCTTTTGAGTTAGAGATAAAAGAGAACTAGGTAATAAATAAAATTATAGATCTATTTTGAGGAAGTATTAAATTTATTCTATTTAATTCAAAATCATATATATCTTTTAAAATTTCATTATTAATCATCAACTTACTTTTATTTGCATTTTTTGTATACCCACCTGATTTATAAATTAAATCTTGAACTGACATATTTTTTTCTAATAAATAATATCCTGGAATTTTTACTTCTCCATCTATATATACAAAATTCTTAGAATTATCAAATTTTGGAACTGTTATATGATCAAATTCTTCTACAAAAAAGTCATTTAAAAAATTATCAACTTTAATTTCTTTAGGGAATTCTTCATTATCATAAAACCTGGAAATTTTAATATCATCAATATTAATATCTTCAATATATCCACCACAGATATTAATCAAATTAATTAAAAGTTCATTTTTTTTGAATTCATATCTACCTGGATTTTTTATTCCTCCATAAATATCTATATATTTATAAAAGTTTCTTAAATAAATTTCATCACCTTCTATTAATTTAGGATTATATCCACTACCCAATCTTTTATATTCTAATAAATCAATATATGTAGTATCTGAATTTCTATTTAAAACAATATTTCTGTATGTAAGGCTTTTATCTTCTTTTATATTTATTTGTCTAATAATTTTCTCATATACGTCTGATACTTTTTCAAGTGGACTAGTTAGGATTTTAGATGTCCCAGAATTTGTTCCATAAACATTAACATAAAATTTCCTAACATCTGTTAAAGTTATATCAATGTTTAAATTATTATATTTATTATTAAATATATTTTGAATCTTAATATATGATTCACTCAATGATAGACCATCTAAATTTATCATACCTAAATTTGGAATAATTATATCACTTAATTGAGAAATAACTATATAATTACTAAATGATTTATCATTTACTGAGTAATTTATAAAGAACTTATCTCCTGGACCTACGATATAGGTATCCTTATTAATTTTGCTAGATAAAATAGTAGTATTATTTTGATTTTGTAAATTAATACTATTATTCTGAATTTGATTAGAATATAACTTTTCAAAATCCCATTGTTTAATAGTATTATTATCTGATATTGATAAACTTAAAAATATAACAAATATAATTTTCATTTAGACAAGACCTACCTTATTTCTTACATACCACTCTAGCGATAATAAAAATACCAATAATAGCAATAGATATGAATAGTTTTTAAAATCGTATTTAGTATAATTTACATTATTCACATTTGAAATTTCAATATTTTCTAAAAACCCTTCAATATCAGTATGTTTATGAAAGATTCCATCAGTATTATTTGAAATCACAGATAAAAATTCCATATTTATACCTTTATTTATTAATTCATAATCTGCATTTCTAACTGAGATATTTAATATATTACTAGAATATTTAATATTATTATCAATTAATTCAGCTTGAACTATATACTGTCCACTATTATCAAATAATAATTCTTTTATTAAATGATTCTTATCAATTCTCTCAAACTTATTAAAACGTTTATATAAGTTATTACCTTTATAAATATTTAAAAATAATTGTTCATCAGAAAAGCTTGTATAATATTTAATATCAATTTTAGACTTATTTGTTAAACTTATATTATTTGAATTCGAAAATATCTCAAACAGCCTATTATTATTATAGACTTCATTATCAATAATAGATAATAATAAATCATCAAGCAATAACTCTTTATTCTGAAGATTTAAAGAAAAACTATTCATATTAGGAATTAAAAATAAAATTATATTATCTTTAATTTTTATAAATGAATTACCATTAGTGTATAAGAAATTGTCATTATCTTTACAATGAATGTTAAAATTCACTTCATTTGGCTGTATATAATAATACTGATTATTATAATAAACATCCTCATTAATTTTATTTAATATATTCTTATTAAGATTTGAATATTTACAATCACAATAATTAAGGATATAATTGTTTGTAAAATTATTAGGACCTAAAAAATACAAAATTTTATTATTAGATTCTTCTATGTAATTATTTAATATTTTTAAGTCAGATTCATATAATGGAAAATCATCTAATACAACAAGGTCATAATTATTAAGATCAATATTTTCTATTGATTCATTCCACATTGATTTATTTATTCTATATAAATGATTAATATCATAATCATACAAATTATTTTTTACTATATTCTTTATAAAATTGGTATTTTGAGATATAGAACCACTTATTATCAACAATTTTTCCTTTACCTCATTAATATTATCTAAAATTAAATTAAAGCTATTATTAGAATAATTTTCTTCTTGATTTGAATTATCAATATAAACTGTATTATTTTTTTCAAATTCATCTAAAGATAATAACATTGTTATTGCTTTACTATTGGATTTATCCAAATTATATGATCCAATAATTTTCTGACTGTTATTATTATTAGATAAGAAAATTTCTCCTGATATTTTTTGATTGGCAATATTTTTATTTATTACAATATCAACTTCAATTTTATCATTAAGAACAAGTGTATCTACTAATTCAATACTAATATCTAGATCTAGATAATTACTATCTCCAAATCCAATTATATTGACAGATTTAAATTGTTCATAATTAAACTCATTCAACCCATAATTATTCATACCATCAGAAAATAAAATCATATCATTATTAGTACTATGATTATTAAATAAATCACTAAAACTAGTATATTCATCAGAAAAATTAATTTGATTTATATCTGATATTTTCCTATAATGATCGCCAAATAAATAAAGATTTACATCAATAAAATTTTCATTACACCAATTTAGAATTTTTGATATTTTTTTATTAATAATTTGACTATTATATTCCATACTTTTAGAATTATCTACAATTAAATCTACAGTCTTATTTTCTACATTTAAACCTTCAATAATAGGGTTCATAAATAAAATTAATACAAAAAACAAAATTATTGATCTAAGAATAATTAATAAATTTTTAAAGTGAGTTATTTTAGTTTTAATTAAATTATAATAATTAAATAACAAATAAATAAATACAATGAATAAAACTACATACATATAATGAAAATTTATATTAAACATGTTCAATCGATGAAAATGGTAATATATTTAAGTCTGATATATCATTAATTAACATTTTTTTATATCCTACCATAGCTATCATTGCAGCATTGTCAGTACAATACTTAAAATCAGGAAAATGTATTATTATATCTTTATCTTTTTCTAGTTTATTTGCTTTTATTCTAAATCTTTTATTTGCAGATACTCCCCCTGCTATAAGAACATTACTAGTACTGTGAATATCTAAAACATCAGATAATTTATTTAATAATGAATCAATTATACTCTCCTGATAACTTGCAGCAATATTTGACAATTCTTTATTTAAATCAATTTTAGTAAATTTATTTGTTAAATATAGTAAAGCTGTTTTCATACCACTAAATGAAAAATTTAATGGATTTGATTTTACATAAGGAATTGTAAAATGATATTTTTTACTGTCTCCATTCAAAGCTGCTTTTTCTATTTCTGGACCCCCGGGATATTTTAAACCTAATATCCTTGCTCCTTTATCAAAAGCTTCTCCAGCTGCATCATCTACTGTTGTTGATAATATTTTATAATTATTAAAGTCATTAACTTGCCAAATCTGGGTATGTCCCCCTGATACCAATAAACATATATATGGAAAAATAATATTATTATCAATTAAACCAGAAAACAAATGTCCTTCTAAATGACTAATACCAATAATTGGTTTGCCTATACCAACAGATAATCCTTTTGCATAATTTAGTCCAACCATTAAACTACCAATCAAACCTGGCCCTTGAGTTACAGCAATAGCATCTATATCTGATAATTTAATTTTAGAATCATTGATTGCTTTATCTACAATATGATTAATTAATTTTTCGTGATTTTTCGAGGCAAGCGAAGGAACTACACCACCATATTTACTATGAATTAATTGAGTATTAACAACATTGGTTAATATTTTTCCATCTTTAAGAACTGAGGCAGATGTTTCATCACATGAAGTTTCAATTCCTAAAATAATCATAAAATATTATCTAATTATTATTTTTCAGAAACTTCTTCTTCGACATTATCATTAGATTCTTCACTATCATCTTTTGAAGAATCTTCACTTTTTAATGATTTTTGATCAATAGATAATACAATTCTTCTATTTTCTGAATTAATTTCTTCAATATTTAAAGTAAGTAAATCATTAACATTATAATCAGATACGGAACCATCTATCTTACTTGCTGGAATTATTCCTTCAAAATCATTATCTAACAATACAACTACACCTTTATCCATGTTAAATAAAACTGTTCCTTCAACTGAAGTATTATCTTTAAAATAATCATTTATATTTAACCACGGATCATCAATTATCTGCTTAATACCTAAAAATAATTTTCTGTCTGATGCAATAACATCTAATACTTTAACCTTAACTTCATCATTTTGCTTGTATATAGTATCAGCAGTTTTTATTTTTCTTGTCCAAGATATATCTTCATTGCTAACAAATCCTTCAATATCATCAGATATTTGCACATATACACCTGATTGGATAATAGTTGAAATCTTACCATCATAAGTATCATCAACTTTATAATTCTTCTCAACATCTAACCATGGATTTTTAGATAATTGTTTTATACCTAATGATATCTTTTTATTATCTTTATCAATAGATAAAACAACTGTCTTTACTTTATCTCCAACTTTATATATATCAGCAGGATGTTTTATATGTTTTGTCCACGAAAACTCAGAAATATGCACAAGACCTTCAATACCTTCTTCAATTTCAATAAAAACACCATAATTCATAATATTAACAATTTTACCTTCGACCTTATCACCTTCATTACAATTATCCTGTATTTTATCCCAAGGATTTTGTGATAATTGTTTAGTGCCTAATGATAAACGACTTTTATCTACATCTATATCAATAATTTTAACTTTTATTTTATCACCAATACTTAACCTATCTGAAGGATGATTAATTCTACCCCAAGTAATATCAGTAATATGTAAAAGACCATCAACACCACTACCTAAATCAACAAATGCTCCAAAATCAGTGATATTTTTTACTATACCATCGATTTCCATACCTTTTTCAATTGAGTCAAATATTTCTTTTTTATTAATATCAGAATGTTCAGACATAATTGCTTTTCTTGAAACTACAATATTTTGTCTTAACTCATTAAATTTAACGATTTTAAATTCAAATTCTTGATTTAAAAAAGAATCAAAATCTGAAACTGGCTTACTATCAATTTGTGAACCCGGTAAGAAAGCATTAATTCCATTTAAATCTACAACCATTCCACCTTTTATTCTTTTTGTAATAACACCTTTAATTATTGTTTCATCTTTAGCTGCAGCACGTAAATTCATCCATTTTTTTTCAAATTCTGCTCTTTCTTTTGATAATATTAATCTTCCATGTCTATCTTCAAATACAACTAAAAAAACATCTATTTCTTGACCTATTGTTGGTATAATATCAAACTCTGATAAACTTATTGTACCTTCAGACTTAAATCCTATATCAATCAACACTTCTTTATTGTTTAAAGAAACAACAGTTCCTTTTACTAGCTGCTTTTCATTTAACTCAACAATATTTTTATCATAAATATCAGATTCTGGAGTACTTTCTGATAAATTAATACTTTTATCAATATTAGAAATTTCATCAACACTATATGATTTTACATTAAGTACTTCTGAATCTAAATAATTTTTCATATCAGTATTCACAATAATACTACTATTATCAACAGTATTATCGGATTCAATATTATCAATATTATCAATTTGTTCATTTATCATTTATTTTATATCCTGTTTAATTAATTTATAAATATAATCTACTTGCGTATCAATAGTCATATCTGTAGTATCAATTTCTATTGAACCAAGTGGTTTTATTAAAGGAGAATTTGAGCGTGTTGTATCATTTAAATCTCTAGTAATTAATGCTTGTTTCACATCATTATATAATAATGAGTGATTAGATTCTTTCTGTTCATTAAATCTTCTTAATGCTCTTGATTCAATATCAGCCATTAAAAAAAATTTAAATTCAGCATTTGGAAAAACAACAGAACCAATATCTCTTCCCTCACACACAATATTATGATCTTTAGCTATTAAGCGTTGCATAGAAACTAATTTTTTTCTTATTAAGGAATTACTACTAACAAGATGAATTGTTTTATTTATAGAATCTGAAGCAAGATAATTACTAATATCTATATTGTTCCAAAATAACAAATTTAGATTATCACCCTTTAAATCAAAGGTGTTATTATTAAAAAAATCGTTTATACATTCTTTGTTTAATTCAAATAATTTTCCCTTTATAAAAGCATAGGTTACAGCTCTATAAAACAAACCTGTATTTAAATGTTTAAATGATAGTTTACTAGCTAATAATCTAGCAGTAGTAGATTTTCCTGAAGCAGCTGGTCCATCAATAGATATTATCATAATACCAATTTCTCCTCGTTCAAAAAGCTTGATAATATACTATATTTATTGACATAAGTGGAATTAATATTTATTATTTTTTTTATTTACTAATTATTCTATTAAGATCTTTTTTACTTATTATTTTAAATTTACCTTCTTTTAATCCATTCATTTTCAAACCAGCAAATTCATATCTATGTAAATTTAATACTCTTATATCAAAGTAATTAAATATACGTTTAATTTCACGATTTTTACCTTCGGTTAAAACTATATCCCAAAAATAACCATTATTTATATTTTCTAAAAATTTAACATCAGCTTTTAACAACTCATTATCAACCTTAATTCCTTTTTTTATTCTTAATATATCTGAATTTGATAACTTTTTATCAGTAAATACATAGTATTTTTTATCAATATTAAATTTTGGATGAGTTAATTTATAACATAAATCACCATCATTTGTCACTAATAAAATACCCGTTGTATCATAATCTAGCCTACCTATAGAAAAAAGGTCCACTTTATCTGGAAGTAAATCATAAATGATTTTTCTTCCTAAATTATCATCCTTTGTGCAAATATAACCTCTTGGTTTATTAAGCATATAAATTACATTTTCTAATTTATTTACTAATTTATTATTAAATTGAACGTAGGAATCATCATTAACATTAAATGAGAAATCAGTTACTTTTTTACCATCAACTTTTATTTTACCTGCTGAAATAAACTCATCACATTTTCTCCTTGAGCCAATACCACATTTTGCTAAATATTTATTTATCCTCATCGCACTTTAGGTATAAATCCAACTTTACGATATACTTTTGATAATGTTTTTTGAGATTTTTTATATCCATATTCCGAACCACTTTTTAATACATTTAATAAATAATCTTTATCTTTAATTAATTTATCATATTCATATTTAATAGGTTTTAAGGTTTCAATGATAATATCTGATAAATCTTCTTTAAAGTGAGAATACATTTTTCCTTTATATTTATTTTCTATATCAGTAATTGATTCGGAAGATAAAGATCTATATATATTAATTAAATTTGATAATCCAGCCTTATTTTTATCATCAAAAATGATTTCTGATCCAGAATCAGTAACTGCTCTACTTATCTTTTTCTTTATAACAGAAGGTTCATCTAAAAGCGCAATAATATTATTTAAATTATCATCAGATTTAGACATCTTATTCTTTGGATTTTGCAAGCTCATTATTCTTGAACCATTTTTTGGAATAAAAGATTTAGGAATTTTAAAAGTTTCTGAGTATTTATTATTAAATCTTAATGCTATATCTCTAGAAAGTTCTAAATGTTGCTTTTGATCAGAGCCAACAGGAACTAAATCTGCCTGATATAATAAAATATCTGCTGCCATTAGAATTGGATAAGTAAATAATCCTGAATTAATATTTTTTAAATTCTTTGATTTAGATTTATACTGTGTCATCCTAGATAACTCACCTTGATAAGTTAAACAGCTTAATACCCACATTAATTCTGCATGTTGAGGAACATGTGACTGAATAATTATTTTACTTTTTTCAGGATTAATACCACAAGCAATATATTGAGCTGCAAATGATAAACATCTATTCCTTAAATCAGAAGGGATTTGGTTAGTTGTTATGGCATGCAAATCTACTACTAAAAAAATACTTTCATAATCACTTTGCATTTGTTTCCACTGTTTAAGCGCACCTAAATAATTACCTATACATAAATTTCCTGATGGTTGAATTCCTGATAATATTGTCTTTTTTATCAAAATAATCTCCTAATTATTCATAAATAAATATGGTTTCCATAATTTATTATCATTGCTAACCAATTTTTGCATATGATATATATGAGATGGTTTTTTTGGCTTAGATAATAATTTCATATTTGTTTGTTTTAATAAATTGTTTCCCTTATTAAGATTACATTTACTGCAAGCAGATACTAAATTAGACCAAGTATCCTTTCCATTCTTATCTTTAGGAACAACATGATCAATTGTCATGTTCCTTGATTTTTTTCCACAATATTGACAAGTATTATTATCTCTATTAATAATATTTTTTCTTGTTAAAGGAATATTCTTTATCTTTATAAAAACATATGTTTTTAATTTAATAACGCTAGGAAAATTTAATTTTAACTTTTCCGACCTAATAAAAGAATTAGTCTTTTCTATTAAATCAACTTTATCTAAAAGTAACATAATTACTGCTTTCTTTCCACCAATAATTTGAATTGGTTCATAACTATTATTTAATAATAATACTTTCTTATTTACATTCATATTCTATTTATTTTTAAATCTATATACTTCATAATCTAATTTAGATAGTTTATCACAATAATACTTATTTTTCTTATCTATTGAATTTATCCTTACTTCTCCAGAAGCATGTATGAATTTATTGTTATTTATATACATCCCTACATGAGTTGGAGTATCATTTTCCATAAAAAAAATCAAATCTCCAAGAACAAATTTATTACTTATTTTCATTTCAATTAAATGACTATTTATTTGCTCAGAACAATCTCTAGGAAATTTTATACCTTTTAAACGAAAAAGAGATTGAATAAAACCAGAACAGTCGTATCCAAAAGAAGATTTACCTCCCCACAAATATGGTACACCTATTAAATTCTTAGCATATTTCAAAATTTCTTTCATTGAAAGAGTATTATTACAGCTCATTAAATTCTTTTTATTTAATTTTATTTTACTAAGATTAGGTAATAATATTTGATAATTACCATCCTTATTATCACTTATAACTGGTAAACAAGAACCAAAACTTAATAAGATATTATTTTTTGATATGGATTTAGTTAAATAATACCATTTATTATGATTATTTAAATTATTATTTTTATATACATCAACGTTTGATACATAAGAATTGTGTATCCAACTAATATATTCATCCCATTGTTTAACTTTAAACCAATTATTTTTTATTTCTAAAATAATTAAATATTCCCAAATTAAAGCTTGAGATACTAATTCAGATTTAAAAGATGGATTTAAGTATAAAGGAGCAATACTTGATTTTACTATACAATCTTTTTTAATATCCATTTTATTTTATTTTTATAAATCTTCTTTTTCCTACTTTTATTGTATACAATGTTGATATTTCTAAAGTTAAATGTAAATCTAAAACAACATCATCATTTATTTTTACAGCTGATTGCTTTATTAATCTTTTTGCTTCACTTTTACTAGACACTAAATCATAATCTAATAAAAAGTCTACTAATTTAATTGTTTTTTTAAGTGTTACTTCTTTTATATCTTTTGGAATTCCTTTATTAACAATAACAATATCAAAGTTTTCTTCAGCTTCCGATGCAGAGTTATCATCATAATATATTGATACTATTTCTCTAGCTAATTTTCTTTTTAAATCTCTATGATTTATTTTATTAGCTTTTAAAGATAACTCATAATCGCTAATCTCTTTCAATGAAAGATTGGATACATATTTAAAATATTTAAAAATAAGATTATCTGGTATAGACAAAACTTTACCATACATATCATTAGGAAAATCATTAAATGCAATATAATTATCATATGATTTTGACATTTTCTCTGTTCCATCGGTACCTTCGATTAGAGGCATTGTTAAAGCTACCTGTGGCTCCATAGAAAATTCTTTTTGTAAATCTCTAGCTAATAATAAATTGAATTTTTGATCAGTACCACCAATCTCAACATCCGAACGTAAATACACACTATCATATGCTTGAGCAAGAGGATACATAAATTCATGCAATGAAATTGGTAAACCATTTTTATATCTTTTATTAAAATCATCTCGTTCTAAAAATTGAGCTAAAGTAAATTTTGAAGATAATGAGATTATTTTACTTAAATTGATATCATTTAACCATTTAGAGTTGTAAACTATTTTTGTTTTAGAAATATCTAAAATCTTTGATACTTGTTCTATATATGTTTTAGAATTATTTTTTGTTTCTTTAATATCTATTTGAGGTCTAGTTTTATTTCTACCTGTAGGATCTCCAATCATAGCAGTAAAATCACCTATAACTAAAATTATATTATGCCCCAAATCCTGAAATTGTTTCAATTTATTCAAAACAACACTATGCCCAATATGTAAATCTGGTCTGCTTGGATCACAACCTAGTTTAATATTTAATGGAATATTATTTTTTTTTGATTTTTTTAACTTATTTAAGAATTCTTCTTCAGGAAGAACTTCTTCAATGTTAGATGTTAAAATATCAAATTGACTCTTTGCCGATTTAAATTCCATAAACTAATTACCTTTCATAGATCTTTTAATTTCTCTATCTATATCTCGCTTTTTAATCGTTTCTCTTTTATCCCACTTTTTCTTTCCTTTTGCTAATGCAATTTCTAATTTAGCTTTTCCTTTTTTGAAATATAATTTTAATGGAACAATTGTAATACCTTTAGTATCAAATTTAGATTTAATTTTTGATATTTCAACTTTATGCATTAATAATTTTCTTTCTCTAGTAGGTTCATGAGTTGCATAACCTGAATGAGAATATTCACCTATATGCATACCAACAATAAAAATTTCATTATTTTTTATGTTAACATATGATTCTGCTATATTAACATTTCCTTCTCTAATAGCTTTCACTTCAAATCCTTTTAATTGAATACCAGCTTCATATTTATCTATAAAATTATATAGATAAGAAGATTTTCTATTATTTGAAATTATATTCATTATAGCAATTTTAGTTAAAATTTTATATTATAATATAAAAAAAAAGCAGAACAAGAAGTTCTGCTTTTTTTAAAGTTAAATGGATAATTAAAATTACATCATTCCACCCATTCCACCCATTCCACCCATTCCACCCATATCAGGAGCGACAGGAGCAGCAGGTGAAGCAGGTTCAGGTTTATCAGTAATAACTGCTTCTGTTGTTAATAATAATCCAGCAATACTAGCAGCATTTTGAACAGCTGTTCTAGTAACTAAAGTTGGATCTATAATTCCAGCTTTTAACATATCTACATACTTTTCATTTCTAGAATCAAATCCAATATTACCTTTTTTCATTTTTATTTCATTTACAACAACAGAATCTTCTAGTCCAGCATTTGCAACAATTTGTCTTGCTGGTCCTTCTAAAGCAGTTTTTAAAATTTCTGCTCCTAAAGCTTCATCACCAATCATTCCTTTTGTTGTAATTTTATCACTAGCTCTTAGTAATGCAACTCCGCCACCAGCTACTATTCCTTCTTTAACAGCAGCTCTAGTAGCATGTAATGCATCATCAACTCGATCTTTTTTCTCTTTCATTTCAACTTCAGTGGCTGCACCAACATTAATAACTGCAACACCACCAGATAATTTAGCTAATCTTTCTTGAAGTTTTTCTTTATCGTAATCAGATGAAGATTTATCTATTTGTACTTTTATTTCATTAACTCTAGCAGTAAGATCATTAGATTTTCCTTTACCCTCTACAATAGTTGTATTATCTTTATCAATATTAACCTTTTTAGCTTCACCCAAATATGTCATATCTGCATTTTCAAGTTTATATCCTTGCTCTTCGGATACAACAGTGGCTCCGGTTAATATAGCAATATCTTGCAACATTGCTTTTCTTCTATCACCAAAACCAGGAGCTTTCACAGCAGCAACTTTAAAGGTTCCTCTTATTTTATTCATAACTAATGTCGCTAAAGCTTCTCCTTCAATATCTTCAGCTATTATTAATAATGATTTACCTGCTTGAACAACTTTTTCTAATACAGGAAGCAATTCCTTCATATTACTTATTTTTTTCTCATGGACTAAAATTAATGGACTTTCTAATTCAACTTCCATACTCTCTGCATTTGTTACAAAATATGGAGATAAATAACCTCTATCAAATTGCATTCCTTCAACAGTTTCTAAAAAGGTATCCATACCTTTTGCTTCCTCAACAGTTATAACTCCTTCATTTCCAACCTTTTCCATTGCATCACTAATTATACCACCAATAGAATCATCATTATTAGCTGAAATTGTACCAACTTGACTTATTTCTTCTTTACCAGAAACATCTTTAGACATTGATTTTAAAAAATTCACCACTTGAAAAACAGCTTTATCTATACCTCTTTTTAGATCCATTGGATTTGCTCCAGCTGTAACATTTTTTAACCCTTCGTTTATTATACTTTGAGCTAAAACAGTAGCAGTTGTTGTTCCATCTCCAGCTACATCTGATGTTTTAGAAGCTACTTCTTTTACCATTTGAGCACCCATATTTTTTATAGAATCTTCTAATTCAATTTCTTTTGCAACAGTTACTAATATTAGGTGCACCAAATTTTTTATCAATAACGACATTTCTTCCTTTTGGTCCTAATGTTACTTTTACAGCATTAGCTAATTCATCAACACCTTCTTTAAGTGTATTCCTTGCACTAGTGTTGTAATCTATTAATTTTGACATTTTATCTCCTTATTAATTTTTTTATAAAGTTGCTAGTATATCACTTTCTCTCATGATCATTAAATCCTGTCCTTCAACACTAACCTCAGAGCCAGAATATTTACCATATAATACTTTATCACCTTTTTTTAAGGACATTTTATTTAAAGTACCATTCTCATTCAATTTACCTGGGCCTACAGCTAAAACTTCACCCATCTGAGGTTTTTCTTTAGCTGTATCAGGTAAAATAATACCTGAAGCAGTTTTTTCTTCAGCTTCATGTGCTTTAACAACTATTCTATCAGATAAAGGCTTTAATTTCATTATTTCTCCTATTAAATTATATTTTTATGTAAGTAAATCTTTATATAATAAACTATTACAAATTTTATGCCAAGTATAAAAAGCATGACATAAAGTCATTACTTTCCTGTACTACCAAAACCTCCAGATCCTCGTGAGGTTTCTGTAAGTTCATCCTTTATAGAATATGAAATTGGTGAAGAATCACATGCAACTAACTGGAATAATCTTTCACCTTTTTTGGCAGTATATGAAAAATCTTTTATATTATCACAAGACGCCATTATCTCACCTCTGTATCCACCATCAATCAATCCCAAAGAATTCGACATTCTTAGAGGAGTTTTACTAATACTTGATCTTGGCATTAAGTAATAAGCTTTTCCATTAATTGACTGACAAGATATC
>CAYVBB010000006.1:16259-19480 GCA_964448515.1 uncultured bacterium
TAGTTTCATTTGGATTAATCTGTATATCTTCAATTACATATAAATCTAATCCAGCATCTCCTTCATGAAAATGTCCATGATTTTCATATAAATCTCTTGCCTCGCTATTTAATATTTTAATTAATAATTCCATTAATCCTCCTTTTTAATTTGGTTCAATCCAATCATTATTATTTTTAATAAGATCAATTAATTCTTTTATTGAATCTTTACTATCAATATGACTTTTAACAAGATTATGCCCCTTATACAAAGAAATTTTATTAAGACCAGTTCCTACATAACCATAATCTGCGTCTGCCATTTCTCCTGGGCCGTTTACTATGCATCCCATAACAGCAATTTTTAATCCCTTAAGATGACCCGTTTCTTTCCTTACTTTATCTGTAGTCTTTTGTAAATCAAACTGAGTTCTACCACAAGAGGGACAACTTATAAATTCTGTTTTAGAGATTCTTGTTCTTGTAGCTTGTAATATATTAAATGATAACTCATTAATTATCTTTATCTCATCTGGATTATTGTTTTTTATAAATATACCATCTCCAAATCCATCTACAAATAATCCTCCAATTGAAATTGATGAATTTATTAATGTATTATTAAAATCAAATTCTGAATTAAAACTAATAATTACCGGGACATTTAATTTATGAATTAATAAATTAAAAAAGAAATTTCTCTTTTCTTGAATACTATATAGGCACTCTATGATAACAACTGCATTTATATCAGAGTTTATTTTTTTTATTAATTCCATATCTATTAAATCATTATTATTTAAATGAATGAACTTTTTGCCTGTAATATTTGTTTTTAAATATAAATCTCCATCTAAAATTGGTATTACAGATTTATTATCTTTATTTTTTAACCAATTAGAATAATCAGATAATATTTTTAACTGTAATGGTATTATTATATCAGAATCAATATTGTCTAAATAAATATACTCAGGAGCTAAATCTGCTATTATCCATTTATCATTACTTAAACTATACTGATATCCTATATTTTTTAATATTTTATAATCTATTTTTTTTATACTAGATAAGTCTGACACTACTATAGGAACATTATCATTCCCAATATTATATCTAATATCAGATTTTCTTTTGGAATAAACATATGGATTAATTGGTATATTCGATATTTTTAATTTTAATTCTTTATTTTCTTTATCTTTATACCTTTTGATGATATTATTTGCAACAGGGATTTCAAATTCTGGTTCTTCAGTTAAAGAAACTCTAATTGTATCACCTATACCATCTTCAAGCAGTGTTCCTATACCCAATGAAGATTTAATTCTCCCTTCCATTCCATCTCCAGCCTCAGTTACTCCTAAATGCAAAGGATATCTCATATTATTTTCTATCATTTTATTTACTAGTAAACGATAAGCGTTAATCATAACAATGGGATTACTTGATTTCATAGATAAAACAATATCATAATAATTATGATCTTCACAAATTCGTATATATTCTAAAGCAGATTCAACCATACCAAATGGTGTATCACCATATCTATTCATTATTCTATCAGATAAGGAACCATGATTAGTTCCAATTCTCATTACAGTCCCATTTTCTTTACATATTTTAACTAATGGTGAAAACTTATCATAAATACGTTCTAATTCAATATTATATTCATTATCATTAATCTCAAATTTTTGAAACCTTTTCCTATCAGCATAGTTACCTGGATTTATTCTCACTTTAGATACTATTTGAGCAGCAACCTCAGCTGCTTTAGGAGTAAAATGAATATCAGCTATTAAAGGCACATTATAACCTTTGCTAATTAAATTTTTTTTTATTCGACTAAGATTATGAGCCTGCTTAATATTTGGAGCGGTAATTCTTACATATTCACAGCCAGCTTTAATCATTCTAATTGACTGACTTACAGTATCTGATGTATTCATTGTATCAGTTGTAGTCATACTTTGAATCCTAATAGGATAATTTCCTCCAAGAGGAACACCACCAATATTAACGACTTTAGTTTTTAATCGCTTATAATTATTTATTGATTCACAGTATTTAAATTCGGACATAATAAAATATGATATTAATTTATAATTATAATTTAATAATTAAATATATTTTAATTTACTTTTATGAAATATTTAACAAAACCTCGCAAAACTAATAGTATGCCCAATGGCATACCTTATATAATTGGCAATGAACTAGCTGAAAGATTTAGTTTTTATGGAATGAAATGTATTCTAATTATTTTTATGACTCAATATTTAATAAATGATAACGGTGTATTAGAACCTATGTCAGATACTGAAGCAACTAAATGGTATCATTTATTTACGTCTGCAGTTTATTTTACTCCTATACTTGGTGCATTATTATCAGATATTTTTATTGGCAAATTCAAAACAATTCTTATACTATCTATTATTTATTGTTTCGGGCACCTTTCTCTTGCTATAGATGAAACGAGATTTGGATTAATAATAGGTTTATCTCTTATTTCAATTGGTGCTGGAGGAATAAAACCTTGCGTTTCAGCACATGTTGGAGATCAATTTGGAAAAACTAATTCAATTTTGCTTACCAAAGTATTTAGCTGGTTTTACTTATCAATAAATATGGGAGCTTTTATTTCTACATTATTAACACCATATCTATTGCATAATTATGGACCATGGCTCGCATTTGGTATTCCTGGTGTACTTATGTTTATTGCAACTTATATTTTTTGGTTAGGTCGACATGTATTTATTCATATACCACCAAAGGGTTTAGTTTTTTTCAAAAAAATTCTATCAAAAGAAAGCATATATTCTATTTTAAAATTATCAATTATTTATATTTTTATTGCAATTTTTTGGTCTTTATTTGACCAAACAGGTTCTACTTGGGTATTACAAGCTGAAAATTTAAATCGGAATTGGCTTGGAATAGATTGGTATTCCTCTCAAATACAATCAATAAACCCTATTATGATATTAATTTTTGCACCTTTATTCTCATACTATTTATACCCTAAACTAAATAAAATAACACACTTAACAGACATTAAGAAAATATCAATTGGTTTATTTCTTGCTGTTCCTTCATTTATAATAATAGGATTTATAGAAAAATGGATTGAATTAGGATATACACCATCAATTGGTTGGCAAGTGTTCGCATATATGATTTTAACTGCATCTGAAGTTTTAGTATCAATTACATGCTTAGAATTTTCTTATA